>JALOQG010000050.1 GCA_025453505.1 Myxococcota bacterium
AACTCCGATTGTTCCGCCTTCAGGCGGATCGTATCGGAACTCCGCGACCTCGCGCTCAATGATTGCTTGCACTTCGTCAGCTCGCATCGCCGCCCAACAGTTTATTGACTTGCGCCGCCGCATCCTATTGCGCCGGGGGAAAGGCGGCAAATTTGGGGGGATTGGGGGGCTTGGGACGCTGTCTAGTGTGCATACGTGCGGAAATGGGCTGCGTGGGGGAGGCTGTCTTTGCGCGCGCGGGCGGGCGGGATTAGGCTGCGTGTCCCTCTCCCCGGAGGCCGTGCGCGCGGATCCCGACGCGTGCATCGGGAGTACGCGAGGATGGGAGACTTCGATCCGCGGGGCGGTTCGACTCGGATGCCTGTCGCCGACGCCGGCACCGAGACCCGGAAGCAGGACCGCGTGATTCGTGCATCGAGTTCGGGGTCGGCCAGGCCGACGTCGTCGAACTCTGCGCCCTCGTCGCCTGCGTCCCCGACGCCGCCTCCGCCGCGGCTGCTCGATCAGCTTCGGATGGCGCTGCGCGTGCGGCATGCGAGCCCGCGGACGGTGGAGACCTATGTGCACTGGCTGCGACGCTTCATCGTGTTCCACGGGAAGCGGCATCCGCGCGAGCTCGGGCCGGAGGCGATCACGGCGTTCCTGAACGATCTGGCGGTGGAGCGGAACGTCGCGGCGTCCACGCAGAACCAGGCATTGAACGCGATCGTGTTCCTCTACAAGCGCGTGCTCGACCGCGATGTTCCGGAACTCGAGCAGCTGGTCCGGGCACGCCGCCCGAGGCGGCTTCCAGTGGTCCTGACGCGAGACGAGGTGCGAGCGGTTCTCACGCGGCTCGAAGGCACGTCGAAGCTCGTGGCCTCCTTGCTCTACGGATCGGGACTGCGCCTGCTCGAGGCGCTCGCGCTGCGCGTGAAGGACGTCGACTTCGCCACTCGCGAGATTCGACTTCGCGATGGCAAGGGGCGTCGGGATCGCGTCGTGCCGCTGCCGGACGCGCTCGCGCCGCTGCTCGAGGCGCACCTCATGCGAGTCCGCGAGCTGCACCAGCAGGATCTCGCGAACGGCTTCGGCGCGGCGCCGCTGCCGGACGCGCTGGCGCGCAAGTACCCGAACGCCTCGCGCGAGTGGGGCTGGCAGTGGGTGTTCCCTGCGACCTCGCGCTACGAGGATCCCGTGACGGGGGCCGAGCGGCGGCACCATCTGCACGAGACGGCGGTGCAGCGGGCGGTGCGGGCGGCGGTCGTGAATGCGGGCATCACGAAGCACGCGACCTGCCACACGCTGCGCCACAGCTTCGCGACGCATCTGCTGACGTCGGGCTACGACATCCGGACCGTGCAGGAGCTGCTCGGGCACGCGAGCGTGCGTACGACCATGATCTACACGCACGTCCTGAATCGGGGCGGGCTCGGGGTGCGGTCGCCACTCGATCACTTCTGAGCGGTCCGCCGCGCGCCGCGGGCAGACCGGCAACTCCCCGGGCGGACGGGGCCGGACGCGGACCGCCCGGGGCCCGCGCCTTTCCGCCCTTCCGATGGGGCTCCTCCCCGGCCGCGGCGGGGCCGAAGGAGACGGGATGACTCGTTGGTTATGCTGCCTTCCCATGA
The DNA here is from genome assembly GCA_025453505.1 of Myxococcota bacterium. Taxonomy (GTDB): domain Bacteria; phylum Myxococcota_A; class UBA9160; order UBA9160; family PR03; genus PR03. Next base: position 1,611 of record JALOQG010000050.1, read on the forward strand.
AGGTGATTCGACTCCGGTCCCGGTCCCGCGCTTCCTCCCTATCTATAAAGGCCGCTCGGCTGAGGGCGGGGGCTTTCGCCCTCCTTCCCGCCGCGGTGCTGCTCTTCGCCGGCGCGCCGGCGCGCGCCGCGACGGAGCCCGCTGCCTCCGCGGCCTCGAGCGCGCTGACCTGCGAGGCGCTGCCGCGGCTGCTCGGCGCCTATCTCCAGAATCACGTGCAGTACCGCGCACTCACCGAGGATCTGAAGCAGCGCGTCGCCGAATCGACGCTGCGCCACCTCGACCCGTCGCGCTCGCTCTTCCTCGAAACGGACGCCGCGAAGCTGCGCAAGCAGTTCGCGGGCGTGTTCAGCGCGATCTCGCGCGGCGACTGCGCGCAGCTCGACCAGATGCACGCGACCACGATCGAGCGCTACCGCGAGATGGAGGCGTTCGTCCGCGCGTACGTCTCGCGCGACGACTACGCGATCGACGAAGAAGCGATCCTGATCATCGACCCCGAGAAGCGCGGCTTCCCGGCCGACAAGCCCGCCCGCGAAGATCTGTACCGCCGCCTGATCCACTTCCAGATGTCGAACTACGTCGCCAACGGCGAGTCGCTGGAAGAGGCCAAGAAGAAGCTGATCCACCGCTACGAGCTGATGACGCTGCGCGCGGAGGAAATGGCGCGCGACGAAGTCTATGCGCGCTTCCTCGACGCCTTCTCGTCGGCGCTCGATCCGCACTCCGCCTACCTCTCGCCCGACAACCTCGAGGACTTCAAGATCCACATGGGTCTTTCGCTCGAGGGCATCGGCGCGGTGCTCTCCTCGCGCGACGGCTACACGATCGTCGAGGAAGTCGTGCCCGGTGGTTCCGCCGCCAAGCAGGGCAGCATCCAGCCGAAGGACCGCATCCTCGGCGTGGCGCAGGGCGACGGCGAGCTCGTGGACGTGATCGACATGGACCTGCGCGACGTCGTGCGCATGATCCGCGGCAAGAAGGGCTCCACCGTACGCCTTTCGGTGCTGCGCCAGGGCTCCGAGACCGAGCGCTTCGTCGTCAGCCTCGAGCGCGACAAGATCAATCTCGAAGAGCAGGCGGCGAAGCTGCGCTTCGAGGAGATGGAAGTCGGCGGCAAGACGCTCAAGCTCGCCGTTCTCGAGCTGCCGTCGTTCTACGGCGACAAGGAAGAAGGCAGCCGCCAGGCGACCGACGACGTCGCGAAGCTGCTGCGCGAGGCGCGTGCCGCGAAGGCCGACGGCCTGCTGCTCGACCTCTCGCGCAACGGCGGCGGCCTGCTCGACTACGCCGTCAAGATCACCGGCTTCTTCATCGGCCGCGGCGGCGTGGTCGCGGTCGGCGACTCGCGCCAGCAGACGCAGGTGCTCGACGATCCCGACGACGAGATCCAGTGGTCGGGCCCGCTCGTCGTGCTGACGTCGCGCGTGACGGCGTCGGCGGCGGAGATCCTCGCCGGCGCCGTGAAGGACTACCGGCGCGGCGTGATCGTCGGCGACGACCACACCTTCGGGAAGGGCAGCGTGCAGACCGTCGCACCGCTGCCGCCCGGTCTCGGCGCATTGAAGCTGACGACCGCCCTCTTCTACCGGCCCGGCGGCCAGTCGACGCAGCAGATCGGCGTTCCGGCCGACATCGTGCTGCCGGCGCTCACCGCCAACGACGAGCTCGGCGAGACCAACCAGCCGTATTCGCTCGCGCCGCGCTCGATCCCCGCCTTCGCGAAGGACACGCCTCGCTACTCGGGCGGCTATACGCCGATCGACGACGCGACCGTCGCGCTGCTCGCCGCGCAGTCCGAGAAGCGCATCGCCACCGACGAGCGCTTCGCCGACATCCGCACGGAACTCGAGAAGCAGAAGGCGAACCAGGGCGCCGTGCGCGTCGCCGATCTCCTCGAAGAGAAGGAGAAGGACGACGCCAAGAAGGCGTCGGCCGACGGCACGAAGGACGAGAAGGCCGGCACCGCTTCCGGCGATTCCGCGATGATTCCGTCCCCGGCCGGACTCCTCGGCGGCGAGAGCAAGCCGGACGATCGTTCGCCGCAGGTGGACGAGGCGCTGCGCATCCTCGGCGATCTGGTGGCGGCGAAGCGTCCCGTCGCGATGAATCCGTAATCCGCGATCTCACGGACGCCGGCGTGCGAGACGCGCGTTGGTGTACGCGGGATCGTCGGTGACGTCGCGCCAGCCGCGCACCCACGCGGGACGATGGGCTTCCATGAAGCGCGCGCGCGCCGCGGCGTCGCGCAAGTCGGGTCCCTCGCCGGACGCGAGCTCGAGCTCGATCAGCACGATGCCGGGCGGCCAGTCGAGGACGTCGATCTCGAGGCGCCCCGCGCGGCTGCGCGTCTTCACGACCCGCGGCAGCGGCAACGCGAGCAGTGCGCGCGCGATCGCCTCGGGCAGCCGCCACTCCCATTCGAGGCGGCCGTCGCGAAACGGCAGCTTCACGCCTGCCTTCGCGCCCTTGCCGAGCGTGTTGCGTACCCGCGCCGTGACCCGGCCGCGCAGCAGATAGACCTGTTCCAGCGAGACGCACTCCGACGGCGGCGGCTGGCCGTCGGTCACCAGGAATCGGATCTCCCGTTCGATCGGCAGAGACGCTCCCTCCGCTACCCTGCGCGCCCGATGCGACGCGTCTGCTTCTATCACGCCGGCTGTCCCGACGGCTTCGGCGCCGCCTGGGCGGTGCGCCGCGCGTGGGGCGCGGACGCAGAGTACCGCGCGCGCGGGCACGACGATCCGCTGCAGGCCGACGTCTGGGCCGGCTGCGAGCTCGTCTTCGTGGACATCGCGCCGTCCAACGCCGCGCTGTGGTCGCTCGCGACGCGCGCTGCACGCGTCGTCGTGCTCGACCATCACGTCTCGGCGCGCGATCGATTCCGCTCCGACGCCGATCTCGCGTACGAACTCGACCGGCGCGGCCATCGCGTGCACTTCGATCTCGCCCACTCGGGCGCCGTGCTCGCGTGGGAACACTTCCATCCCGACGTACCGCTGCCCCGCCTGCTCGCGTACGTCGAGGACCAGGACCTGTGGCGCTGGCAGCTACCCGATTCCGAAGCCGTCAACGCGGCGATCGGCAGCCACCCACGCCGCTTCGAGACCTGGGACCGCCTCTCCGACGAGCCGATCGACCGGCTCGTCGCCGAAGGCCGCCCGATCGTGCGCGCGCACCGGAGCGAGGTCGAGCGCGCGCTCATGAGCGCGCACTCGGTCTGCGTCGGCGAGCTGCGCGTCGAGGCGGTCAACGCGCTCTTCCAGCGCTCCTCGATCGGCCACGAGCTGGCCAAGCGCGCCACCTTCGGCGTGCACTGCGGCCTCGTCTATCGCGTGATCGAGCGGCGCGTCGAGTGCTCGCTCTACTCGCTCGGCGACTTCGACGTCGCCGCGATCGCGGCGGATCTCGGGGGCGGCGGCCACCGCAACGCCGCGGGCTTCACCGTCTCCCTCGACGAGTGGACCCACCGCTTCCTGCTCTGATCCGGTCAGCTCGCTTCGCAGTGCAGCGAGAGCGCGTGGATCTCGTCCGGCATCATCTCGTCGAGCGCGCCGTACACGAGCCGCTGCGCCTCGATCCGCGACAGCCCCGCGAAGCGCGGCGACGCGACCGTCACCCGAAAGTGTCCCGCGCCGCCCGCCGCACCCGCGTGCCCGCGGTGCCGGTGCGAATCGTCCACCACCTCGACCCGCGTGGCGCCGAGCCGCTCGCGCAAGAGCGCCTCGATCCGCCGCACCCGCAACGAGTTCTTGTCCGCGAGATCCACGAATCACCTCGAAGTCACGAACGAAGACGTCCCGACACCACCACGATGCGCTGAGCAGGGGGACCTTGGGGGGTCCGAGGACGGACTATCGGGCGGCCGCAGGACCCCCCAAGGTCCCCCGGCGCCCCCACCGACCTCCGCTCCGATGGCGCCCTCAGTCCTTAGGCAATCCAAGGACGCGCTCGGCGATGATGTTCTTCTGGATGTTCGGCGTCCCGCCGCCGATCACGACCTCGGGCCACGACAGCGCGAACCTCTGCCAGCGCCCGCCGTCGATCTCCTTCTCGAGATGCCCCGCGCTGCCTTGCATCTCGAGCGCGATCTCGCCGAACGCCACCTCGAGCTCCGCGCGCAGCAGCTTGTTGATCGACGTCTCCGCGCCGAGCGGCTCGCCCTTGAGCTGCTTCGTCAGCGCGCGCATGCCGTTGAAGCGCATGCCCTCGATCTTCGCCTCGTAGCGCGCGATCCGGCGCCGGATGCCGTCGTCCTCGAGCGCAGGCCGGCCGTTCTTCGTCGAGCGCCGCGCCAGCTCCTTGACCTCCTCGAGCTTGCGCTTCAGCCCCTCGACCTCGGCGATCGACGAGCGCTCGTGCGCCAGCGCCGACACCGTCACCTGCCAGCCCTGCCCTTCCGCGCCGAGCCGGTTCTCGACCGGCACGCGGACGTCGTCGAAGAACACCTCGGCGAACATCGCGCCGCCCGACATGTTCTTGATCGGCCGCACCGTGATGCCCGGCGTGTCCATCGGCACCAGCAGGCAGGTGATCCCGTCGTGCTTCACCGTCACGTTCGGATCGGTGCGGACCAGCAGGATGATCCACTTCGACCACATCGCGATCGACGTCCAGATCTTCTGGCCGTTGACGACGTAGGTGTCGCCCTCGCGGACGCACTTGCACTGGAGCGACGCGAGATCGCTGCCGGAGCTCGGCTCGGAGTAGCCGGTGCACCACTGGTACTTGCCGTCGAGGATGTCGGGGATGAAACGCTGCTTCTGCGCCTCGGTGCCGTACTGGATGATCGCGGGGCCGACCCAGGCGAGCCCCATGAAGCACGTGCCGAGGGGCGGCGCCTTCCGCTTCGACATCTCCTCCTTCAGGATCACCTGCTGCATGATCGTGGCGCCGCCGCCGCCGACCTCCTTCGGCCACGAGAACCCGATCCAGCGCTTCTCGCGCGCCTTGCGGTTCCACTCGGCGATGAAGCTCGGATCGTTCGTGTTCGTGCCGGGCGGCAGGTTCTCGTCGAGGAACGCGCGCACCTCGGCGCGGAAGGCCTCCTCTTCGGGCGTGAAGTGGAAGTCCATCTACTTCTCTCCGAGGGCGATCGCCCGGTCGTAGTGGAAGTCGGAGTCGCCGAACGCGGGGCGCGCCCACTTGGAGCGCTTGAGATACAGGTGCGGGTCGTACTCCCACGTGAAGCCGACGCCGCCGTGCAGCTGCACCGCGTCGATGCCGATGCGCGCGAACGCCTCGCTCGCGTAGGCCTTCGCCAGCGACACCGCGCGGGATGCGTCGGCGTCGCCCTCGTCCAGACACCAGGCCGCGTAGTAGAGGATCGACTTCGCGCTCTCGACGTCGACGTACATCTCGGCGAGCGGATGCTTGACGCCCTGGAAGCGTCCGATCGGCTGGCCGAACTGCTCGCGCTCCTTCGCGTAGTCCACCGTGATGCGGATCGCCTGCTCGGCGGCGCCGAGCAGCTCCGCCGTGACCGCGGCCGTCGCGAGATCGAGCACGCGGCCGAGCGCCGCGGGATTCGCGAGCACGGCGCCGGCCGCGACCGCGACGTCGTCGAAGCGCACGCGCCCGACGCGCCGCGTCTGGTCGATCGACGGCGTCGGCGTGACCGTGACGCCCTTCGCGTTGCGCTCGACCACCGCGAGCCCGCCGCGCCACGCGACGACGAAGAGATCCGCGGCGGCCGCGTCGAGCACCTGCACCTTGTCGCCCGAGAGCACGAAGCCCGCCCCGTTCGGCTTCGCCGCGAGTTCGAGGCCCGCCTCGTCGTGGCGATCGCTCGCCTCGAGGTACGCGAGCGATCCGATCTTCGAGCCGTCGGCGAGCAGCGGCAGCCACTGCGCCTGCTGCGCGTCGCTGCCGGCCTCGCGGATCGCGGCGGCGGCGATCGTCGTCGCGAGGAAGGGCGACGGAAACAGCGTGCGCCCCATCTCTTCGAGCAGCACGACGAGATCGACCCAGCCGAGACCCGCGCCGCCGTGCACCTCGGCGATCGGCAGGCCGATCCAGCCGAGCTCGCCCATCTGCTTCCACAGATCGCGCGAGAAGCCCTCGGGCGTCTCCATCAGCTTGCGCACTTCCTCGAGCGGACAGTGGGCGTCGAGGAACTTGCGGACCTCCTGACGCAGCAGCTCCTGCTCTTCCGTGAAGCCGAAATTCATGGGGGTCTCCGGGGCGAAAAGCGCTTGGGCGCGCCGACCCTAGCCTATACTCGCGGGCCGTTCGACTCGAAAGTCAATCTCGTCGCGAGGTCCTCATGAGCACCCGGCCCGAAGAGACAGAGTCCAAGGAAAACGCGGAGTTCCGCCGCGATGTGCGTGCCTGGATGGCCGCGAACAAGCCCGCCCATCCCGGCTTCAAGCTGCCGCAGAGCTTCCTCGAAGTGGAGTCCGAACGGCAGTTCGAGTTCCTGCGCGCGTGGCAGCGCAAGGTCTACGACGCCGGCTACCTCGGCCTCGACTGGCCCGCCGAGTACGGCGGCAAGGGCGATCCGCTCAAGCGTCAGCGCATCGTCTCGCAGGAGCTGAACCGCGCCGGCGCGCCGTTCCTGGTCAACGTGATCGGACTGCAGTGGGCGGGCCCGACGATCCTCGCCTTCGGCACCGAAGAGCAGAAGAAGCGCCACCTCCAGCCGATCCTGTCGTGCGAGGAGATCTGGTGCCAGGGCTTCTCGGAGCCGGGCGCCGGCTCCGATCTCGCGAGCCTCACCGCCACCGCCGAGCCGACCGCCGACGGCTGGCTCGTCACCGGCCACAAGGTGTGGACCACGCTCGCGCACGTCGCGAAGTGGATGATCCTGCTCGCGCGCACCGATCAAGCCGCGCACAAGTACGCCGGCATCTCGTACTTCCTGTTCCCGATGGACGCGCCCGGCGTCACCGTGCAGCCGCTCGTCAAGATGACCGGCGAAGGCGGCTTCAATCAGGTGATCTTCGACCAGGCGCCGATGCCGAAGAGCGCGCTGCTCGGCCAGCTCGGCCAGGGCTGGCAGATCGCGATGACGACGCTGACCTTCGAGCGCGGCGCCGCCGAGGGAACCGGCGGCGGCCAGGCCACGCCGTCCGAGTCGTCGATCCGCGCCGTCGTCGATCTCGCGCAACGCGTGCGCCGCGAAGGCCGCTTCGCGGCCGAAGATCCGGTGATCCGCGACCGCCTCGTGCAGCTGTGGATCCAGGAAGAAGGGCTGCGTCTCACCGGCCAGCGCGCACGCGTCGCGGGGCTCAACATGGACGACCGCCCGCTCGCGACGCGGCTGATGAACAAGCTCGTGTACTCGGAGCTGGGCCAGAACCTGACCGAGTTCGCGTGCGAGGTGCTCGGGCCGGACGCCGCGCTCTGGCTCGGCGATCCGTGCGCGCCCGACAAGGCCGAGTGGCCGCGGGCCTACATGAATTCGTTCGGCGTCACGATCGGCGGCGGCACCAGCGAAGTGCAGCGCAACATCATCGGGGAGCGCGTTCTCGGCCTCCCGAAGACGAAGTGAAGGAACCCCTCGTGAGCACGAAATCCTCGCAAGCGCTGCGCCTCGAAGTGCCGACCGATTTCGGTTTCACCGAAGAGCACGCGCTGCTGCGCCAGGAGACGCGTCGCTTCCTGAACGAGCGCCTGCCGATGGGCGAGCTGCGCAAGCTCGCCGATGCCGGCATCGCATTCGACCGCGGCTTGTGGAAGGAGATCGCCGAGCTCGGCTGGGTCGGCCTCGTGCTGCCCGAGTCGATGGGCGGCGCCGGACTCGGCTGGCTGCACCTCGCGATCCTGCTCGAGGAGATGGGCCGGCGTCTGGTGCCGGGACCGTTCCTCGGCTCGCTGCTCGCCGGGGTCGCACTGCGCGAGGGCGCGAACGACGCACAGCAGGCGCGCTGGTGCCCCGGCATCGCGTCGGGCGATCTCGTCGCGACGATCGCGCTCACCGAAGCCGGCGGTGCGTTCGAGACGAGCGGCGTCGCGGGCACGGCGGATCCCGTCGACGGCGGCTGGGTGCTGCGCGGACGCAAGACGCACGTGCTCGGTGGCGCGGACGCCGGTCTCGTCGTCGCGCCGTTCCGCGAGCCGTCGGGCGCGGTGTCGCTGTTCGCAGTCGAGACGCCGAACGCGGCGCTGACCGCCGAACGCGAGACCTGCATCGACGCGACGCGACCGACCGCGCGGCTGTCGTTCGACGCCGTGCGCGTCGCGCGCGATGCGCGGCTCGAGGGCGACGCGGCGACGGCATGGAACGCCGTGCTGGTGCGCGGCTGCGCGGCGATCGCCGCGGAGTCGGTCGGCGGCGCCGAATCGGTGCTGCTGACGGCGCGCGACTACGCGATCGCGCGCAAGCAGTTCGACCGCCAGATCGGCTTCTTCCAGGCGATCAAGTACCCGATCGTCGACATGATGTGCGGCATCGAGCTGGCGCGCAGCCTCGCGAGCGGTGCGGCCGCGGCGCTCGACGCGGGCTCACCGGGTGCAGAGACGCTCGCGCGCATGGCGAAGGCGCACGCGAGCGACGTGTTCGCGAACGCGGTGCGCAAGGGCGTGCAGATCCACGGCGGCTACGGCTTCACGTGGGACTGCGACGTGCATTACTTCTTCCGCCGCGCGATGTGGAGCCGCGCCATGCTCGGCGACGCAATCCACCAGCGCCGCAAGCTCGCCGACGTCCTCTTCGACCGCTGACGCACCGCCGAGCCACCGACCCAAGACGAGCGGCAATACGCACCGTTCCCGCGTAGCGAGCCATCGGCGAGCGGCGAGACTCACCGTTCCCGCGTAGCGAGCCGAAGGCGAGCGGCGAGGCCCATAAGGCCGGCCGCGTCACGCGGCCGTCATGGAGAACGGCGAATCCTCTCGGAGTCGGTTTCGTCCGAGGGTGCGGGGGGACGGTCTCCCCGCTGGATCCGGCAGCCTCTCCCGCCGGCGCCTTCCCAGGGAACCGTCCCTCCTTCGAGGAGCCGTTGCGCCATGAGCGCTTCCGTCCCGTCGAGCTTGCGTCGTTCGCGTCTCGCCTCGGCCGCCGCCGTTCTCGGCGCGGCACTCTTGATCGCGCCGCCACCAGCCGTCGCCGACGACGACTGGGAGGACCGCGGGCGCGGCCGTCATCGCCATCACAAGCACGAGCATCACAAGCACCGCGATCACCACGAACACGGCGAGTGGTGCGCGCCGCGGCGCTACGCGCGACCGTACGTCGCGTACGACACGCACCACCATCACTACGCTCCGCCGCGACGCCCGCGCTACTACTGCGACCCGTGCGACCACTGGTACGGGACCGAGGCGTCGTTCCACTACCACGTGCACAGCCATCACCGCATCGCGCGCGCGCTGGTGCCGGCGGTGATCGCAGCGACGGTCTTCGGCGCGATCTACGCC
>JALOQG010000051.1 GCA_025453505.1 Myxococcota bacterium
CGGTCGAGCAGTCGCTGCTCGCGCACAACCGCGACGCGGCCGCGCAGCTGCGCGATGCGCTCGCGGCGCGCGGCATCGAGGCGATCGCGCTGGTCGGCGGACCGGGCGCGGGCAAGACGAGCCTGCTCGAGGCGACCTTCGCGGCGCTCGGCCGCGACGCGAGCGCCCGCGAGGCCGTCGTCGAGGGCGACTGCGCCACGGATCTCGACGCGCGGCGTGTCGCCGCGTGCGGAGCGCGCGCGGTGCAGGTCGCGACGGGCGCGCTCTGCCATCTCGACGCGCATCTCGTCGCGCACGCGATCGAGCGCATCGATCTGCGCGGCGTCGCGCGGCTGTGGATCGAGAACGTCGGCAACCTGGTCTGCACGGCGGGCTTTCCGTGCGGCGAGCACCGCCGCGTCGCGCTGCTCTCGGTGCCCGAAGGCGACGACAAACCCGAGAAGTACCCCGCCCTCTTCGCGTCGGCGGACCTGCTCGTCGTGACCAAGGCCGATCTGCTCCCGCACGTCGCGTTCGACGTCGAGCGCTGCGTCGCGGCGGCGCGTCGCGTGCGGCCCGGCCTCGCGCACCTCGTCCTCTCGGCGCGCAGCGGCGCGGGCATGGACGCCTGGCTCGCGTGGCTCGCGCAGGGCGGACGCTGACGTGTGTCTCGCCGTCCCGGGCCAGGTCGAGAGCCTGCACGACGACGCGGGCCTGCGCATGGCGCGTATCGACTTCGGCGGCGTGTACAAGACCGTGTGCGTCGAGACGCTCGCCGACGTCGCCCCGGGCGCGTGGGTGCTCGTGCACGCCGGAGTCGCCCTCCAGCTCCTCGACGCCGAAGCCGCCGCCGAGAGCCTGCGCCTGCTCGCCGAGGCGGCGCGCCTCGGACCGACGCCGTGAGGTTCGTCGAGGAGTACCGCGACCCCGCCCTCATGCGCGGGATCGCCGACGCGATCGTGCGTCGCGCGACGCGGCGCTGGACGATCATGGAGGTGTGCGGCGGACAGACGCACGCGATCGTCGAGCACGGGATCGACCAGCTCCTCGATCCCGCCGTCGAGCTGCTGCACGGTCCGGGCTGCCCCGTCTGCGTGACGCCGCTCGAGACGCTCGATCGCGCCGCGGCGCTCGCCGAGGAGGCCGGCGCGATCGTCTGCACCTTCGGCGACATGCTGCGCGTGCCGGGCACGCGCGGCGATCTCTTCAGCGTGCGCGCGCGCGGCGGCGCCGTGCGTGTCGTCTATGCGCCGCTCGACGCCGCACGGCTCGCCGAGCGCACGCCCGATCGCGCCGTCGTGTTCCTCGCCGTCGGCTTCGAGACGACCGCGCCCGCCGTCGCGACCGCCGCGCGCTGGGCGCGCGCGCGCGGGCTCGGCAACTTCTTCCTGCTCGTCTCGCACGTCCGCGTGCCGCCCGCGCTCGAGGCGATCGCGTCCGCGGAGGACACGCGCGTCGAGGCCTTCCTCGCCGCGGGCCACGTCTGCACCGTGATGGGCACGGCGGAGTACGAGCCGATCGCGCGGCGCCATCGCCTGCCGATCGTCGCGACGGGCTTCGAGCCGGTGGACATCCTCGAAGGCGTCGCCCTCGCGGTCGAGCAGCTCGAAGCGGGCGAGACAGGGGTCTCGATCCAGTACCGGCGCGCGGTGCGGCCCGCGGGAAACCCGGCTGCGCGCGCGATCCTGGACGAAGTGTTCGAGATCGCCGACCGGCCGTGGCGCGGGATCGGCGTCGTGCCGGGCGGCGGCTTCGCGTTGCGCAGCGCGTATCACGCGCTCGATGCGGAGCGCGCGTTCCCGCTGCTCGCCGCGCGCGCGCCCGTCACCGAACCCGCCGCGTGCCGCGCCGGCGACGTGCTGCGCGGCGCACTGCGTCCGCCCGAGTGCCCGGCGTTCGGCCGCGCGTGTACGCCCGAGCATCCGCTCGGCGCGCCGATGGTCTCGACCGAAGGCGCCTGCGCCGCGTACTACCGCTGGCGCGGTGCGGAGGCGTGCGCATGACCGCGCCCATCGATCCCGCGGCGATCGTGTGTCCCGTTCCGAGCGACGACCGCGAGCGCGTGACGCTCGCCCACGGCGCCGGCGCCGGTGCGTCGGCGCGTCTCTTCGAGACGCTGCTGTGGCCGCGGCTCGGCAACGCCGCGCTCGCGCCGCGTCACGACGGCGCGATCCTCGCCGCCGGCGACGCGCAGCTCGCGTTCACCACCGACGGTTTCGTCGTGTCGCCGCTCGTGTTCCCGGGCGGCACCATCGGCTCGCTCGCCGTGCACGGCACGCTCAACGATCTCGCCATGTGCGGCGCCCGGCCGCTCGCCCTGTCTTGCGCGCTGGTGATCGAGGAAGGCCTGCCGATGGCGACGCTCGAACGCGTCATCGACTCGCTGGCCGCCGCCGCGCGCGAAGCCGGCGTCCCGGTCGCGACCGGCGACACGAAGGTCGTCGAACGCGGCAAGGGCGACGGCCTCTTCGTGACGACGACGGGCGTCGGAGTGGTCGAGGGCGGCGTCGCGCTGCGCCCCGACCGCGTGCGCGCCGGCGACGCGATCCTCGTCTCGGGATCGATCGGGCGACACGGCGCCGCGATCCTCTCGGTACGCGAGGGCATCGACTTCGAGTCCGACATCGTGAGCGACTCGGCGTGGCTCGGGCCTCTCGTCGCGGCGCTGCTCGAAGCCGTGCCCGACGCACACTGCCTGCGCGATCCGACGCGCGGCGGCGTCGGCGCCGCCCTGCACGAGATCGCGCGCGGCGCCGCACTCGAAGTCGAGATCGACGACGGGCCGATCCCGATCGACGCCCCCGTGCGCGCGGCGTGCGAGCTGCTCGGACTCGATCCGCTCTTCCTCGCGTGCGAAGGACGCTGTCTCGCGTTCGTCGCCGAGCGCGACGCGGATCGCGCGCTCGCCGCGCTGCGCGCGCATCCGCTCGGCCGCGACGCGGCGCGCATCGGCCGCGTGCTCGAAGGGCCGGCGCGCGTCTGCGTGCGCACGCGCACCGGCGCGCGCCGGCTGCTCGTGCTACCGGCCGGCGACCCGCTCCCGCGGATCTGCTGATGGCGCGCGTGCGGCGCGAAGTGCACGTGCGCGGCGCCGTGCAGGGCGTCGGCTTCCGTCCCTGGGCCTTGCAGCGCGCGCGCCGGCTCGATCTCGGCGGTCACGCACGCAATGCGCCGGGCGGCGTGGTGATCGCGGTCGAAGGCCGCGACGCGGACGTCGCGCGCTTCGTCGCGACGCTGCGGAGCGAAGCGCCGCGCGGCGCCCGCATCGAGTCGATCGAGATCGAGGAGCGCGCGCCGCGCGGCGAGGCGGCGTTCGCGATCGCGCCGAGCGAGCCGGGCGCGCCCGCGACGCTGCCACGCCTGCCGCTCGACGCGCCGGTCTGCGACGCGTGTCTCGCCGAGCTCTTCGATCCCGCGTCGCGCCGCTACCGCTACGCCTTCACGCACTGCGCGAGCTGCGGCCCGCGCGCGGCGGTGCTGTCCTCCTTGCCGTGGGACCGCGAGCGCAGCGCCCTCGCCGCCTTCCCGGCGTGCGCCGCCTGCCGCGCCGAATACGAGGACCCGGACGACCGCCGCCATCACGCGGAGTCGATCGCGTGTCCCGCGTGCGGACCGCGGCTCGCGGCCTTCACGGCCGATGGCGGCGCGCTCGATGGCGATCCGATCGAACGCGCCGCCGCGCTGCTGCGCGACGCGGGCGTCGTCGCGCTGAAGTCGAGCGGCGGCTACCACCTCGCCGCGGACGCGACACGGGAGTCCGCCGTAGCGCTCTTGCGCGCGCGCAAGCAGCGCCCGACCCGGCCGCTCGCGCTGCTCGTGCCGGACCTCGCGACGGCGCGACAGCTGGCGGTGTTGACGCCCGCGGACGAGGCGCTGCTCGCGGGACCGGCGCACGCGATCGTCGTCGCCCCGCGGCGCGACGCCGGCTGCGCGCGACTCGCGCTCGCGGAGTCCGTGGCGCCCGGCATTCGCGATCTCGGCCTGCTGCTGCCGTACGCGCCGCTGCACCATCTGCTGCTGCGCGGCGAGCGCGCGGCCGATGCGCGCTTCGTCGCGCTCGTCCTGACGTCGGCCAACGCGAGCGGCGAGCCGACGCTGCACGACGACGCGACCGCGCGCGCCGCGCTGCGCGGAATCGCCGATCTCGTCGTCGCGCACGATCGCGCCGTGCTGCGTCCGAACGACGACTCGGTGTTCCGCAGCAGCGCGCACGGCCCGATTCCGATGCGCCTCTCGCGCGCCGCGGCGCCGCTCGTGCTGGCGCTGCCCGGCGGCCTGCAGGCACGCGAGCCGATCTGGGCGATCGGGGGCGACTGGAAGTGCGCGCCCGCGCTCGCGTGCGGCGGCGAGATCCTGCTCGGCGAACACGTCGGCGATCTCGGCCACGTCGCGACGCACGACGCCGCGCAGCAGCGGCTGCGCGATCTCGCGCAGTTCGCCGGCGTCGCGCCCGCGCTCGCCGCGCACGACCTGCATCCCGATTCGGCCGGCGCCGCGCTCGCCGCGGCGCTCGCGCCCCGCACCTTCGCGGTGCAGCATCACCACGCGCACGCCGTCGCGTGCCTGGTCGAGCACGGGCGATCGGAGCCGGCGCTCGCGCTCGCGCTCGACGGGATCGGATACGGCAGCGACGGCGCCGCGTGGGGCGGTGAGCTGCTGCGCGTCGACTTCGCGGGCTTCGAACGGCTCGCGCATCTCGAACGCGTTCCGCTCGCGGGCGGCGACGCGGCGGCGCGCGAGCCGTGGCGCATGGCGGCGATGTGGCTCGCGCGCGCGTTTCCGGACGGGGCGCCGCGACTCGCGTGGCACGCGCGCCGCGACGCGGGCCGGCTCGCCGCGCTCGAGGCGATCGCGGCCCGCGGCGTCGCGAGCCCGCCGACGTCGTCGTGCGGGCGGCTCTTCGACGCGGTCGCCTCGCTGCTCGATCTCGTCGACGCGAACGGGCACGAGGCCGAAGCGGCGATGGCGCTCGAAGCGTGCGCGGGCGATGCGGAGCCTGCGCCGCTCGACGCTGCCGGCGCGGCGAGCGATGCGTCCGGCGTGATCGCGATCGCGCCGCTCGTGCGCGCGCTGGTGCTGGCCCACGCGCGCGGCGTCGCGCGCGACGCGCTCGCCGCGGCGTTCCATCACGGCCTCGCGGACCGGCTGGCGCACGCGGTGATCCGCGTCGCGCGCGAACGGGCGCTCGGCGTCGTCGTGCTGACGGGCGGCTGCTTCCAGAACCGCCTGCTGCTCGAACTCGTGCACGCGCGACTCGCCGCCGCGGGCCTCGCGCCGCTCCTCCACGAGCGGCTGCCCCCGAACGACGGCGCGCTCGCCGTAGGCCAGCTCGCGATCGCAGCCACCCACGCGTCCTGATCCACCATCCCTCGCCGCCGCGCAAGCTGCGCCGGGCGGAAAATCACCGGGCGCCGCGATCGCCACAGGCTTACTCTCGTCCCATTCGTACCGCCTTCGAGAAGAGGAATTCCATGAAACTTCGATTCGCTCTCACGTTGGCCGCGGTGCTCTTCGCGAGCGGCGCCGCGTTCGCCGAAGATCCGGCCCCGCCGACGCCCGCCGATCCCACGACCGAGCAGCGCCAGCAGATGGCGGAGACGCACCGAAAGATGGCCGAGTGCCTCGCCTCGACGCGACCCTTGGCGGAGTGCCACGCCGAGATGCACGCGAGCTGTCAGGCGAACCACATGCAGGGCTGTCCGATGCTGGGCGCTCCGATGGGCGGCGGCATGGGGCGTGGCATGCGCCACGGACCGGGCGCCATGGGCACAGCGCCGACGCCGCCCTTGCCGACCGACGGCCCGAAGTAGCGGGCGACGGGCGAGCCGGCGACGGGTAACGCATTGGACGCGACTACGATCTTCCTGTTCCTCGCGGGTCTCGCCCTTTTGGTGTTGGGCGCCGAGGCGCTCGTGCGCGGCGCTTCGCGGCTCGCGCTCGCAGCAGGCGTTTCGCCGCTCGTCGTCGGCCTCACCGTCGTCGCGTACGGCACCAGCGCGCCGGAGATGGCGATCAGCGTCAAATCGGCGCTGCAGGGAAGCGCGGGCGCCGACCTCGCCCTCGGCAACGTCGTCGGCTCCAACATCTTCAACGTGCTCTTCATCCTCGGCGTGTCGGCCACGATCGCGCCGCTGGTCGTGCACCAGCAGCTGGTGCGGCTGGACGTGCCGATCATGATCGGCGCATCGCTGCTCGCGCTGCTCTTCGCGCTCGACGGCCGCGTCAGCCGTATCGAAGGGGCCGTGCTCGTCGCCACTGCGATCGCCTACACGGTCTTCCTCGTCTGGCAGAGCCGGCGCGAGACCGACGCGGTGAAGCACGAGTACGAGCAGGAGTTCGACGGCGCGCCCGCGAGCGGGGCGCGCGGATGGGTCGGCAACGCCGCCTTCGTGCTGGTGGGTCTCGCCCTGCTCGTGATCGGCGCCCGCTGGCTGGTCGATGCGTCGATCTCGTTCGCGCGAGTGGTCGGCGTGTCCGAGCTCGTGATCGGCCTCACGATCGTGGCGGCGGGTACGTCGATGCCGGAGGTCGCGACCTCGGTCATCGCCACACTGCGGGGCGAGCGCGACATCGCGGTCGGCAACGTCGTCGGCAGCTGCATCTTCAACCTGCTCGCCGTGCTCGGTCTCGCGAGCCTGGTCTCGCCCACTGGCGTCGGCGTCGCCGCCGCGGCGTTGAACTTCGACATTCCCGTGATGGTCGCCGTCGCCGTGGCGTGCCTGCCGATCTTCTTCAGGTCTCACCGGATCGCGCGCTGGGAGGGACTGCTCTTCCTCGGCTACTACGTCGTCTACACGGCCTACCTGGTCCTGGCGTCGCAACAGCACGACGCCCTGCCGCGCTTCAGCGCCGTGATGCTCGAATTCGTGATACCGATCACCGCGGCGACGATCGGGGTGCTCGCGTTCCGCGCCTGGCGCCAGGGCCGGCCCGCGCCGCATTCCTGAACAGGGCGCGGCCTCCCGAAGCGAGCGGCGCGACCTACAATCGAGCGCCGTGAACCGGATCCGCTCGACGATCGTGTGCGCCGTCGCGCTCGCCTGCGCCCTGCCCTTCGCGGCCGGCGGCCAGACGGACGTGCGCGGCGCCGAGCCTGGCCCGAGCTGGACTTCGCTCGGGCGCGGCGTCGAACATCTCGCGCTCGCGAGCGGATCGATCCAGGGACACGCATTCCGCTTCCGGCCGGCCGAGGTCGAGATGCGCGTCGTGCCCGCGGCGGAAGGACACGCGCGCGTCGCGGCGATCGCACCCGCGCAGGACGCGATCGCGACCAACGCCAGCTTCTTCGACGAGGCCGGCAAGACGATGGGGCTGGCGGTCGACCGCGGCCGTTCGCTCGGAGGACGCCGCATCTCGCGCTGGGCGGCGTTCGTCGTCGACGGTGCCAGCGCCCGCATCGTCGCGGGCGCGACGCTCGAAGACGTCCTCGGCCACGATCTCGTGCTGCAGGGTCTGCCGCGGCTCGTGGTCGGCGGCGCGGTGCCGCGTCTCAAGCCGCAGCGCGCCGAGCGCACCGCCGTCTGCGTCGAGGATGCGCGCGTCGTGCTCGTCGTCACGACCTCCCGCGTCGACGCGACCGAGTTCGCGCGCTTCCTCGCCGGCGCGCCCGACGCCGGCGGACTCGGCTGCCGGGACGCGCTCAACTTCGACGGCGGCTCGTCCACGCAGCTCGCGGCCCATTGGGGCACCTTCGAGGCGACGATCGACGGCGCGTGGGGCGTACCGAACGCCCTGGTCGTGACGCCCCGGACGCGCTGACTCAGGTCTGCGTCTCGTTGCGGCGCCGCGCGAGCGATTCCTCGCCGAGCGGCTCGGCGATCTTGACGCGCAGGCTCTCGATCCACTCGCGCGCAAAGTCGCGTTTCGTGCGCCAGTTGACGAACGCGGTGATCGACATCGCGAGCAGCGCGCCGAGACTCGCGAGCGCCATGTCCTTGTGCGCGTCCCACATGTCGCCCTGGGTCCCCAGATACGCGACGCCGAGATCGCCGCCGAAGACCACCGCGGCGCCCCACTCGATCAGCTCGTAGAGCATCGACGTGGACATGGTGAGATCGAGCGGCAGGAAGTAGCCCCAGAAGCCGCGCACGCCGGCGACGCGCAGGAAGAGTTCGCGGATCGGGTACGCGAGCATCAGACCGTACGCGAAGTGCACGAAGCGGTCGTAGTGATTGCGCTCGCCGCCGCCGAGGAACGGAAACCAGTCGGCGTAGGGCACCAGCGAGTAGGTGTAGTGGGAGCCGACGGTGTGGATGCAGAGGAACACGAAGATCAGCGTGTACGACATCCGCGAGAGCGGAAACGCGCGCGCCGTCGCGGCGAGGCCCGCGATGGCGAGGACGGTCAGCGCGTTCTCGAGCAGCCACGCGTCGCGCTCGTGCGGCGCGATGCCCCAGGCGATCGCCCAGAGCGCGAAGAGCACCGCGAGCGTGCCGACGTAGCGGGGATAACGCATGGCGCCGCGCGACTCAGATCGCCGCGACGACGCGGATCTCCACCCAGTACGGCGGCGCCGCGAGCTTCGCCTCGACGCACGCGCGCGCCGGAGCGTGGCCGGGCGCGACCCACGGATCCCACGCCTCGTTCATCGCGGCGTAGTGGCGGATGTCGGAGAGCCAGATCGTCGCGGTGAGGATCCGGCTCTTGTCGCTGCCGCCGGCGGCGAGCAGGCGATCGATCTGCGCGAGGATCTGCTCGGTCTGCGCCTTCGCGTCGGGCACCGGATCGTCGGCGACGATGCCGGCGGTGTAGACGAGACCGCCGTGGACGGCGGCCTGCGAGAGTCGCTTGCCGGGCTGGAGACGCTGGATGCTCATGGATGCTCCCCTTCCACACTTCACGGTTGCGCAGGTCGCGGAGTCGGGTGCGCGGCATGGTTCGACGAGCGACCGGCCCCGTCAAGCGGCGTCGGCCGCGGGACATCGGCCTTAGCACGGGCGCCGTCAAGCCGGTCGCGCGCCGCGACGATGCACCGGACGGGAGTCCGGGCGCGCGACGTGACCGACCCATGACGGCCCGCCGGGCCGCGGTTGATCGTCGCGGAGCCCTCTGCTTGAGTGGGGCGGCGTGAAAGGATCGACGGCAGAGCAGTCGCGCGGCGGGTTCGCGCACCGATCCGCAGGCCGCGCGGCCCGCGCGTTGCTCGCGTTCTGCCTGATCGCGATCGCTCCGCAGGGCGCCAGTGCCGCGGGCGCCGACGCCGGCCTGCCGCGCCGCGACCTGCTCGAACGCGCCGTCCGCGCCTACCAGCGCCTCGAAGCCGCGGATCGCATCCACAATCGCGTGCTCACGGTGATCGACTACTCGCTGCGATCGTCCGAGCGCCGGCTCTGGGTGCTCGACCCGCACTCGATGCGCGTGCTCTTCCACGACTTCGTCGCACACGGGCGCGGCTCCGCGGCGCCCGACGATCCCGATCGCGCGGTGCGCTTCGGCAACGAACCCGAGAGCCACCAGTCGAGCGTCGGGCTCTTCCTCACCGGTGACACCTATCGGGGACGCCACGGCGAATCCCTCGAGCTCGTCGGGCTCGATCCCGGCGTCAACGACCGCGCGCTCGAACGCCGCATCGTGATCCACCCGGCCGACTACGCGAGCGCCGCGTTCCGCGCGCAGAGCGGCGGCCGGCTCGGCCGCAGCTTCGGCTGCCCCGCCCTCGATCCCGCCGTCGCGCGCCCGATCATCCACACGATCCGCGGCGGCAGCGTCCTCTACGCGGACGGCTCGCGCTAGGCCTGCTCGATCTACGAGAAGCCGCTTCCCGCCTAGGAACCCGCGCGGCGCGCGAGCAGGGCGCGGCGCAGCGCGGCGTCGTGGCCGTAGATGTCGGCGTAGAACGCGATCGTGCCGTCGCGGCGCGCCACCGCGGTCGTGTAGTAGATCACGACCGGGATCGCGTCGGGGATCGGGACGTGCTTCTCGTGTTCGAGCGCGAGCCCCGCCGCGACGGCCTCCGCGTCCCAGCCTTCGGCGCGCAGCACCCAGCGCGCGAGACCTTCGGGATCGGCGACGCGGATGCAGCCGTGCGAGAAATCGCGGCGCGAGCGCTGGAAGAGCGATCGCGACGGCGTGTCGTGCAGATACACGTTGTTCGAGTTCGGGAACAGGAACTTCACGCGGCCGAGGGCGTTGCCGCGGCCCGGACGCTGCCGGAGTCGCGCGGATCCGGCCGCGAGCTGCGCGACCGCGTCGGCGCCCGGCGCGAGCGCCTGGCCGTCGCGCACGATCTCCATGTTCTCGCGCGCGAGATAGCCGAGCCCGCGGCGCAGCTTCGGCAGGATCTCGCCGATCGCGATGCTGCGCGGGACGTTCCAGTACGGCGCGAAGACCACCGTCTTCATCGCGCCCGCGAAGACGGGCGTCTGCGTGCGCGCCGCGCGGCCGACCACGACCGGCATCTGCAGCGCCGGCGGATCGCCCGACGCGATGTCGTCGTAGGCCATCAGCTCGAAGGCCGGCACGTTGACGAACACCGCGCGGCCGCGAGCGAGCGCGGGAATCCAGCGCAGCCGCTCGAGCGCGAGGCGGATCTGCTCGGCGCGCGCCGCGGCCGGAACGGCCAGCGCCTTCGACGTGACCGGCCCGATCACGCCGTCCACGTCGAGGCCATGGCGCGCCTGGAAGCGCTGTACCGCGTCCACGAGCGCGCCGTCGTACGCGGAGGCGACGACGGCATCGGGCGCGAGATCGCCGAGCGCGACGAGCCACGTCGCGAGACGCGTGGCGACGTCGGGTTCGAGCGGATCGCCCGGCTCGAGCTTCTTCGCGGCGATCACGACCGGCTGCAGCGACGCGTCGCCCGCGAGCGTCTCGTAGTGCGCGAGCCGTTGCTGGAGCAACCGGTTCTGCGTGAAGCGGGGTTCGGCGTCGGCGAGCGCTTCGCGGATGCGGCCGTGCTCGACTGCTTCGTGCACGAGCGCGGCGAGATCCAGTTTCTTCGCATCGATGTCGAAGCCGAAGCGGAGCTGCTTCGGGTTCACGCG
>JALOQG010000052.1 GCA_025453505.1 Myxococcota bacterium
CCGTGACCGCGAGCACCTCGGGCGGCAGGTTCTTGAGCGCCAGCAGCTCTTCGACGCGCGATCGCACCGCGCGCATCACCGCCTCGATCTCGACCGACCACGCGGGCTCGCAGTCGGCGGGTGCCGGCCGCACGCGCGACCACGTCGCCGCCTCGCGCTCCTCGTATTCCTCGACCTCGACGCGCGCGAGGCCCTGGACCAGCACCTTCACGCGGCCGTCGGGCAGGCGCATCGAACGCATCACCATCGCGACCGTGCCGGTGCGGTAGAGCTCGAGCGGTCCCGGATCCTCGGTCTCCGGATCGACCTGCGCGGCGAGCAGCACGCAGCGGTTGCCCGCCAGCGCGTCCTCGACGGCCTGGATCGTGCGCTCGCGCGCCAGGAAGAGCGGCAGCGCCATGTACGGGAACACGACGAACTGGCGCAGCGGGACGACGGGCAGCTCGGACGGGATGTCGACGCGCGGAGTGGAGTCGCTCATGGGCTTCGTTTCGACTTCTTCCGGCGGCAACTTGAGCAGGCAAGTGGCGTTCCGGTGGGTGCAAGATGCGGCGACTTCGCTACTGCATCGGCCGATGCGCTCGCGCCGCCCGCCGCTCGCACTCGCCTCGCTGCCGCTGCCCGGCTGGGTCGGCGCGTGGCTCGCGCGGCACGCTTCCGGACCGGTCCGCGGCGACGCCGCACGCATGGCGATCGCGATCGGTCTCGCGCGCCAGAACACGCTGCGCGGCAGCGGCGGTCCCTTCGGCGCGGCGATCTTCGAGCGGCGCACGGGACGTCTCGTCGCGGCCGGCGTGAATCGGGTGACTGCGAGCGGGCAGTCCTTCGCGCACGCCGAGATGCTGGCGATCGCGCTCGCGCAGCGCGCACATGGCGGCTTCGATCTCTCGCGGCCCGCGCACGAGCTGGTGACGAGCAGCGAGCCGTGCGCGATGTGCTTCGGCGCGATCCCGTGGAGCGGCGTCGCTCGCGTGGTGTGCGGTGCGCGCGCGGCCGACGCCGAGGCGATCGGCTTCGACGAGGGACCGAAGCCGCGCGGCTGGGTCGCCGCGCTCGAAGCGCGCGGGATCGAGGTCGCGCGCGACGTGTGCCGGAGCGACGCGGTCGCCGTCCTGCGCGACTACCGCGACGCAGGCCATCCGATCTACAACGCGGGCGACTGAGCGCGCGCTACTCGCTGCGGTCCTGCGCCCTGCGCACCGGCCGCAGCAAGCCTTCCTGCGCGACCGACGCCACCAGCGTGCCGTCGCGCGCGAAGAGCGTGCCGCGTGCGAAGCCGCGCGCGCCCGCGGCGGCCGGGCTGTCCTGGACGTAGAGCAGCCAATCGTCGACTCGCAGCGGGCGGTGGAACCAGACGGCGTGGTCGATGCTCGCGACCATCACCGGCCCGAGGCGTCCGTTGCGTCCGTGCGGCAGCACGATGTTGTCGAGCAGCGTCAGGTCCGACAGGTAGGCGAGCAGGCGCTGGTGCAGCGCGGGGTCGTCGGGCAGCGTGCGCGGCACCCGCATCCAGACCAGCGTCGGCCCTTTCGCCTCGGGGTCACGCGAGCCGCCGAAGAACGTCGGCAGATGCACGTGGCGCACGTCGAGCGGGCGCGGCAGCGAGACCCAGTGCCGATCCGCCTCGGGGATCACCTCGTAGTGGCGCTTCACCAACTCCGCGCGCGTCGGGATCGACTCGGGATCCGGCGCCGGCGGCATCTCCATCTGGTGCTGGTAGCCGGACTCCTCGCGCTGGAACGACACCGACATGTTGAAGATCGCGCGGCCGCGCTGGCGCGCGACGACGTGGCGCGTGACGAACGACGCGCCGTCGCGAATGCGATCGACGGTGAATACGACCGGCACCGCGGGATCCCCGGGCCGCAGGAAGTAGCCGTGCAGCGAGTGCGCCGGCAGCTCCGGCACCGTGCGGCCCGCCGCCACCAGCGACTGCGCCGCCACCTGCCCGCCGAAGATCCGGCCCGGCCGCCCCTGCTCGTTGCGCCCCCGAAAGATGTCGAGATCGATGTCTTCGAGGTCCAGCAGATCGAGCAGGTCGTCGAGCGGATCGTCCATCTCTGCCGATTAGCAGAGGCCTTCTTCGAGGGCATCCTCCCACGGCGCCTCGTCGAGGAACGCCTGGAACTCTTCGCGCGCGACGGGCTTCGCGAACAGGTAGCCCTGCATGTAGCGACAGCCGTGTTCGCGCAGGAACGCGAGCTGCTCCTGCGTTTCGATGCCTTCCGCCATCACTTCGAGGCGGAGGCCGCGCGCGATGTGGATCAGCCCGGTCGCGATCGTCGCGTCGGTGGGATCGGTGGTGAGGTTCGCGACGAAGGAGCGGTCGATCTTGAGCCCGTCGGCGGGCAGCCACTTGAGCGCCGTCAGCGCGGCGTAGCCGGTGCCAAAGTCGTCGATCACGACGCCGCAGCCGAGACGCCGCAGGGCCTGCAGCGTCGCGAGCGTCGGCCCGCGCTGTTCGAGCACGCTGCTCTCCGTGATCTCGATCTGGAGCCGCTCGGGCGGCAAGCCGGACTCGCGCAGCGCGCGCGCCACCGAATCCGCGAACTCGGGGTCGACGAGCTGCTTGCTCGACACGTTCACGGCCACGCGCAGCGGATGTCGCGTGCGCCACGCGGCCGCGTCGACGCAGGCGCGCATCAGCACCCACTTCCCGATCGCGGCGACCATTCCGGTCTCCTCGGCCATCGGCACGAATACCGCCGGCGGGATCAGGCCGCGCGCGGGATCGCGCCAGCGCAGCAGCGCCTCGGCGCCGACCAGCTCGCCCGTCGCGACGTCGATCTGCGCCTGGTAGTGCAATACGAAACGTTCGCGCTCGATCGCCTCGCGCAGTCCGTGTTCGAGATCGAGCCGCTCCGCGACGATCTCGTTCATGCCGTCGGAGTAGTACGAGTAGCCGCGGCCGTGTTCGGCCTTGGCGTGGTACATCGCCGTGTCGGCGTTGCGGATCAGCACGTCGGCGTCGGCGCCGTCGCGCGGGAAGAGCGCGATGCCGACGCTCGCGGAGATGCGGTATTCGCGGTCGCCGAGCTGCGCCGGCCTGGAGAGCACGTTCACCAGCTTGCACGCCACGCGCGCCGCATCGTGCTCGCGTTCGAGATCCGGCAACGCGATCAGGAATTCGTCGCCGCCGAGGCGCGCGACGAGATCCGTCTGCCGCAGCGAGCGCGCCAGCCTTTCGGCCACGACCTTCAGCAGATCGTCGCCGACGGGATGCCCGAGCGTGTCGTTGATGCTCTTGAAGCGGTCGAGGTCGAGGAAGAGCACGGCCGCGCGCTTCTGGTGACGCGCGGAGTAGCCGAGCGTGCGACGCAGGTGGTCGAGGAAGGAGCTGCGGTTCGAGAGACCGGTCAGCGAGTCGTGCATCGCGAGGTAGTGCTCGCGCTGCCGCGCCGAAGCGAGATCCGTGAGGATGCGGTGACGCTCGACGGCGTGGCGCACCGTGCGCACCACCAGCTGGGCGTCGGACACGCCCTTGACCAGGTAGTCCTGTGCGCCGAAGCGCAGCGCACGCACGGCGAGATCCTCGTCCGCCTGCGACGCCATCGCGATGATCGGCACGGTGGCGGCGGCGATGCGGGCGCGCGCCAGCGCTTCGAGCCCCTGCCCTTCCTCGAGCGACAGATCGAGGAGCACGGCGTGGAATCGGTCGTCACGGAGCCGCCGCAGCGCGTCCTCGACGCTCCGGGCCTCGGACACCTCGAAGCGCACTTCGCGCGACGCGCGCAGCAGGCGCCGCAGCGACGCCGCATCCGCCGCATCGTCCTCGACGAGCAGGACGCGGATCGGCGGCAGGTCGGGCGGGCTGCGCTGCGGGTCGGTCAAGGCGTCTCCAGGATGCGCCCTGGACATATCGACCGAGCGGGGAGCGGTCTTTCGGTCCGCGTTGCCGGCGCGCCCTACTGGATCGAGCGCATGGCGCCGTCGCGGACTTCCAGCAGGAAGGGCCGCTTGCGCGCGTCGCCGTCGGCGCCGATCGAGGTCACCCCCGAGACGCCCGGGTAGAGCTCCGTCGCGACGAGCCCGCTGCGCACGTCCGCGGGCGTCCGGGCCCCGTTGGCCAGCTCGCGTCCGACCAGCGTCGCGGCGTCGAAACCCTGTGCCGCAAACGGCGTCGGGGTCGCGCCGAAGGCGGCCTGATAGCGCGCGACGAACTCCTGGATCAGGGACGCGGGATTGCCCGGATCGAAGCCGGAGCTGAAGAACGCGCCGTCCACCAGCGGTCCCGCGACGCGCAGCAGATCCGGGTGGTGCCAGCCGCTCGGACCGAGCAGCCGCGCGCCCTGGATCTGCGCGGCCGCGAGCTGCAGTGCGATCAATCCGACCTTGTCGTGCGCGTCGGGAATGAAGAGCGCGTCGAAGTCGAGCGTGGGCGGCGGAGGCGGCGTCTCGGCGGTGCCGGCCGCGAGGCTCGGCTGATCGACGGGGCCGAGCAGCTGGCGCAGCGGCGCGGCGAACTCCGTCGCGCGCGGCGCATAGCCCGCGACCGCGACGACGCGCGCGCCGCGCGCTTCGACCGCCTGCCACAGCAGCGACTCGAACTCGCGGCCGTACTCGTCCTTCGGATACAGGATCGCGAAGCGGTTCAGACCGAGCTGGTGGACCGCGTGATCCGCGAGCACCTCGACTTCCATGCGCCGCGTGAGACCGAAGCGGATCACCTCGGCGCGATCGCGCGCGACGGATTCGTGCCGCGTCAGCGAGAGCAGCGGCAGCCCGACCTCCTGCGCAGCCGCGCCCGCCGCTTCGACTTCCTCCTTCGTCAGCGGTCCCACCACCGCCGACACGTCGCCGCGTTGCCCGAGCTCGCGCACCGCGTCGGCGGCGCGCTGCGGACTGCCGCCGCTGTCGCGCACCAGCACGCGCAGTCCGCTGGTCTCGGCCGGATCGGCCGGGAACGCGTTGGCCGCGAGCAGCACGCCGCGCAGCACGTCTTCCGAGACGCGCGCGAGGGGACCGGAGAGCGGCAGCACGACGCCGATCGCGCCGTCCGCCGGAAGCGGGAGCTGCGCGAGTCCGCCGGGATCGAAGCTGCCGAGCGGCGGCGGCGCGCTGCCGTCGGCGAGCCCGCCGCTGCGCGCTTCGAGCGCGGTCTGCAGGCGTACGAGCTGCTCCGCTTCGCTCGGCTGCAGCGGCAGCTTCTCGGCCTGCGCGAGCGCGCGCGACGCCGTCGCGACGTCGCCGCCGCGCAGCGAGAGCTCGGCCGCGCGCAGCCACACGCGCGGCGCGGGAATGCGGCGGCCGAGGCGTTCGGCGGTGCGCACCAGCTCGTCCGCGGGCATTGCGGCGAGCGTCGCGTCGATCTCCTGATCCACCGCGACGACCGCGTCGCCGGGCCGTTCGGTGCCGCGCAAACGCGCGAGCCACTCGAGGCGCGCGGCCGGGTCGTCGCGATCGCGCGCGAGATCCGCGAGCAGGCGGTAGGCGTCGCGCCGTTCGGCGTCGCGCAGCAGCGACATCTTGATCTCGCTCGCGAACTCCCACGCGCCGTCCACGTCGCCGCGCTTCGCCAGGAGTTTCGCCAGCTCGAGACGGGCGGCGTCGCTGCGATCCTCGCGCGGGTGTTCGCGGATCAGCTCGCGGAGCCGGCGCTCGGCCTCCTTCGGACGCTTCGCACGCACCTCGAGGCGCGCGATCACGACCGTCGCATCGTCGGCGAGCGACGAGTCCGGATAGCGATCCACGAACGCGGCGAGGCGCGCACGGCCGAGCGTGTTGTCGCGCCGCGCGACGGCGAGCGCCGATTCGTAGGCGCGCCGCTCGGCGTCGGTCGGACCGAGCATGCGCGGCCGCGGGAGTGCGCACGCCGCGAGCGACACCGCGACGAGCACGACGATCGCGAGGCGCCCGCGCGCGTTCAACCGAAGAGATCGCGGAGCTTCTCGATGAAGCCCCGGGTGACGGGAGACACGTCCGTGCCGCTCTCGCTGGCGAAATTCTGGAGCAGCTCGCGCTGGCGCTCGGTCAGCTTGGTCGGCACCTCGACGAAGATTTGCACGACCTGATCGCCGCGCGCGCGGCCGCCGAGCGGCGGCAATCCCTTGCCGGGCAGATGGAAGGTCTTGCCGGACTGCGTGCCTTCCGGAATCCGGAGCGGCACCCGGCCCTCGAGCGTCGGGACCTCGATCTCGCCGCCGAGCGCGGCCTGCACGAACGGGATCGGCACCTGGATGTGGATGTCGGTGCCGTCGCGCGCGAAGAGCGGATGCGGCCGCACCGCGACGTCCACGTAGAGATCGCCGGGCGGGCCTCCCTCGATGCCGGCCTCGCCCTCGCCCGCGAGGCGCAGGCGCGTGCCGTGCTCGATGCCGGCGGGGATCTTCACGGAGAGCGTCTGTTCGCCCTCGATGCGGCCAGCGCCGCGACATCCCCCGCAGCGCTCCTTCACCACTTCGCCCGCGCCGCCGCACTGATCGCAGGGGCGGCTGATGCGGAAGAAGCCCTGCTGGAACATCAGCTGCCCGCTGCCGCGGCAACGCGAACAGGTGTCGGGCCGCGTGCCGGGCTTCGCGCCCGATCCGTTGCAGGTCGCGCACGGCCGCATCTTCGGGATCGTGATCGTCTCTTCGCGCACCGCGAGCAGATCGTGCAGCTCGACCTCGAGCGTGTAGCGGAGATCCGCGCCGCGCCGGCCGCGCCCGCGCCGCTGGCGCCCGCCGGCCCCGCCGCGCGCGCCGAAGAGATCGCCGAAGAGATCGTTGAGTACGTCACCGAACGCACCGAAGTCGCCCATGTCGAAGCCGGGCTGTCCGGTGCCGACGCCCTCGAAGCCGAAGCGCTCGTAGGCGCGGCGCTTGTCCGGATCGGACAGCACCGCGTACGCCTCCGACGCCTCCTTGAACTTCTCCTCGGCGACCGGATCGTCCGGATTGCGATCCGGGTGGTACTGCAACGCGAGCGCGCGATAGGCCTTTTTCAAGCCTTCCGCATCGACGCCGCGCTCGACGCCGAGCACCTCGTAGTAGTCGCGTTTCGCCAAGGAGTCCGTCCGTCCCGAGGCCCGGGTGAAGCCCGGGGGGAAAAGGCGCGGGAAAACTAGGCGCGCGCAAGACAGAAGCAAGGCCCCTCTGCGTCTACGTCGCAGCGGACCTCGCTCGCCGCGGCGATTCCCAGCCCGGCCCCGGGAGACCTCCAGCCCAGAGCGCGTCGCATCGGAACCCGTACAGGAAGAGCGCCATGTAGATGGGAAACACCTCGAGGTGGCTGATTCCCCAGATCGACCACTGTGCCCAGGTGAACCCGAGGAAGCCGAGCACGAAGAGCATGTTCCAGACCGGGTAGACGATCGTCCAGATCTTCCAGATCCACGCGGCGCCGAGCCGGATACCGTGCGCAAACCCGAGCGCACCGACCAAGGCGATCACGCTCACCGGAATGTCGATCGCGAGCGCCGTCCAGTTGATTCCCGGTCGGAGCCACTCGCTGTAGCTGAGCACGTGGTACAGAACCTGGAACCAGACGAAGGCGCGCAGCATCAACACGCCGGTGTAGGGAAGGCGCGTGACCATGGACGGGCGCCGATCGAGCGCCGGGAGCGGAGTCGGCGTCGCGAATCGGGTCGTGAGTTCGACGCGCTCGGGTCGCAGCCGTCGCCGGCGGCGTCGCAGCATGTAGAAGCCGATTCCGGCGGCGCACGCGAGCACCGCGTGGGTCAGCGCATGCTGGTAGAGATGCGGACCCCACCGGTACAGCCAACGCTGCAAGGGGCTGCGATCGAGCTGACGCCGAGCCTCGCGCGGGTTCTCCGCGGCCCAGCGCGCCCATTCGAGCTGCTGCCGGATCTCGGGATCCAGCGGATCCAGCTCGACGGCACGCGTCACGGAAGCATCGAGACACGCGAAGTCGTAGAGAGCCTCGCAGCTCCAGGCTCGTTGCCGATGCAGGCCGACGAAGTACGGGTCGAGGCGCAGACCGGCATCGGCCTCCCGCAGCGCTCCAGCTGGATCGCCGGCCGCGAGCCGCGCGCGAGCCAGATCCCTGCGAAGCCATGCATCGTCGCCGTGCGTCAGGGCGCGCTCGTAGAGCGGAATCGCCCGATTCGGCCGACCGTTGCGACGCAGATCGTCTGCGTGATCGCGATCCGCGCTGCCGAGCAGCTTGCGGAGCGCCGGGTTCGCCGTTGCGTGGTGCTGGGCCGCCGCGGCGACGCGGTCCTGCGCCTCGAAGGATCCTCCCCAGTTCTGCAGGAAGAGCACCTGGTAGGCGCGCCAGACTCCGTAGTGCGTCGGGTCGATGGCGACCGCCGCGCCCATCGCCTGCTCCGCGACCCCTGCGTCGCCCAGCAGCAGCGATGCCTGGAGCTGAGCCCGGTAGGCGTCCATCCAGCCGGCGTCGCGTTCGATCGCGAGAGCGGCGAACTCGACGGCTTGCCGTGCATGGGAGCGCACGGCGCGGCGCGCATTGGCGCCGACGCTCGATGCGACGCCCGTGCCGCGGGCGATCCACGCACGCTCGACTTCGCGGGAGGCCGCCGCGAGCCATGCCGCACCCGAGCCGGGCCGCGCCGTGCGCCACGCATCGAGCCCGGCCTGCTGCTCGTCCGTGAGCGTCCGGAAACCGTCGACCAGGCTGGTGAGCGAGGCCGCGTTTCCGGCGTCTCGATGCGCGACGAACGCGGCTTCGAGTGCGTCGAAGTCGCGCGCGACGAGATGGGCGCGGATCGGAAGCGGATCGACTGCGTCCGCACCGGCCGCCGCGAGCATCGGTGCGCCGGCGAGCAGCAGCGCGAGGACGAGCGAGAACCACGTGGCACGGTGTCGCGAGCGCATGGCGGCGTATCGGACGTCGCGAGCCCCCGCTGAACGCCGGAGCGGCCGCGGGAGATGCGGGCGAGCCGCTGGTCTAGTGTCGGCCCACGCGCTCGATCGAGAGAATTCCCCACGCGCGGCAGAATCGGAGGAGCCGGTCGCAATGAGACACCTCGTGATCCTCGCGACGACGCTGCTCGCAATGGCGCTCGGCCTCGTCCTCGCGCACTTCGCGCTGATCGAAGTCGGGCGCGAAGTCGCCACCCTGCGCACGTCGCGGCCCGACGGATCGTGGCAGGCGACGCGGCTGTGGATCGTCGACGACGGCGACGCGGCCTGGCTGCACAGCGCCGGCGATGCGTGGGCGCAGCGCTTCGAAGGCAACCCGGTCGTCGAGGTCGAACGCGAAGGCACGACGCGCCGCTACCGCGCGACGCCCGTGCCCGGGCCGCATCCCGAGGTGCATCGCCTGTTGCGCGAGAAGTACGGCATTGCCGACCGCTGGGTGCGCTTCCTCGGGCCCGACGACGAGACGGTGCTCGCGGTGCGGCTGGATCCGCTGTAGCGAGCCGTCGTCGCGGCCATTCAGCGAACGTGCCAGTCTTCGCCGTAGAGCCGCGCGGACAGCCGCCGCGCCACAGCACGCGACGCCGCGTTCTCCCACGACGTGCTGTAGAGCGCGACGCGACCACTGCGCTGCACCGCGCGCGCCCAGCACGCGACCGCCGCCGTCGCGAGCCCGCGGCCGCGATGCGCAGCGAGCGTCTCGACGCCCGCCTCCGCGGCCGACGCCGTACACCCGCGCGGCGCATGACACACCGCGGCCGGCTGGCCGCCGTCGAACGCGATCACGACCGGCGCCAACGCTTCGAAGTGTTCTCCCAGCCACGGGAACACCGGTCGCCACGCAGCTTCCGAAGCGAAGGAAGCCTCGCGCGCGCGTGCATCATCCGGCGGATCCACCGGCAGCACGAACGCCGGCCCGCGCCACTCCGCCTCGATCGGCGCGCACTGCGAAAGCAACTCGATCACGCCATCGCGGCAACGCGGCCCGGCGTCCTCGCGAAACATGCCCATCACGGGCTCGGCCGCGCACAGACGCTCGATCGCGGCGCACGTCGCCGCATCGACGTCCGTACGCACCGCCCACACGTTGCCCTCCGCCGAACGTCCGAGAAACACCCGCGGCGCCGGCCGCGGCTCTGGATCCCGCGTCGCCACCAGCCGCCCGCGCGCATCGCACGCGAAGAGCACGTCGAGCTGCATCGCGATCAAGGACGACCTCACGGCGCGCACCATACAGGACGGCGCCGACTCGGAGCGCGCGAGCCTCCTCTCAGCGCATCGTCCCCGGTACCTCGCAAGGATCAACGAGCCCTACGCGCCGCCATCCCACCGACAGCAACCAGCTCCGCGCACGCGCCACTGCGGGCGGATCCTCCATCGCAGTGAGGAGGACGCGATCCACGGCCGTCCCCCGCCGCCATCCATCGAACCACCGGCCCGACGAAGCCGGATCGACACGCCCGCCGACGTCGATCCGTCGCCCGAGCTTCGCCGCATGACGCCGCGAATTCAGCAGCACGTATGCGATCGCATGCCGCACCTCCCGCAGCGTTTTCAGCACGCGCACGTGCGTGCGATCGTCGAGCACGCTCCCGCGCCGCCCGAACACCCGATTCGCCGCGCGCGCCACGCGGGCGGCGATCGCCTTGATCCCGCACGACAGATCGACGCCACTCCTCGCCTCCACGATCAGGTGCAGGTGATTCGTCTGCACCGAGTAATGCAACACCCGCGCCCTCCCCCGCTCGCTCAGCGCGCGCAGCGTCCCCTCGAACTCGCGAACGAACCGCGCGCACCGAAGCGAAGGCACCTCTCGACGCACACGCAGCGTCACGTGACACGGATGCCGCGACGAAAGCGGCGCGCGAGCGCGATGCGGATCGCGACGCAGAAGCCCGGGCTTGCGCCCGGCTCCAGGTCGCGCGCCGCCCCAGCGCGGCGTCGCGCGGAGGTCCAGGGAGAGTCGCGAAGAAGAGTGTCGGGAGCGCCGAGAGTCAGCAGATCGATCGAGGCAACCGGACTTGATTGTCGCGGTGTTCTTGGCCATCGCGAGGATGATGAATCCGAGGTGTGTCAGATGCGGTCATGGCGTTGCGGACGACTTC
>JALOQG010000053.1 GCA_025453505.1 Myxococcota bacterium
CGAAGGTCAGCGCTGGCAGGCCCCGCAGACCGGCCCACAGTTGCGCGGGCGTCTCGAAACGCGCGTCGAGCGAACTCAGCACCGCGCCCTCGTCGCCGAAGTAGAGCACGTGGCGGTGTCCGTGCAGCCAACTCGTCCATTCGAAGCCGAGCAGCGCGACGAAGCGGCCCGCGGCATCGGCGCGCGCGGCCGCGTCGCGGATGATCCGCCAGCTCTCGGGCGTCGCGTCGAGCTTGTGCGGACCGCCGAAGTGGTCGTGATCGGTGAGCGCGGCGACGTCGAGTCCCGCGACGTCGCGCGCGTAGCGGTAGTACGCGTCGGGCGATCCCGAGCCGTCGGAGAGGAACGAGTGGCCGTGCACGTCGCCCCACAGGATGCGCGGGGCATCCACCGCCACGCGCAGCGGATTCGTCGTCGCATCGAGTCCATCCGCCGTGCGCACGGTGAGTCGGTGGACGCCGGGCGCCGCGGCGACGAGCGCGCCGCGCACGGTGCCGTCCGACGCCTCGAAGCGCGTCGGGCCCTCGACGCCGGACGGCAAGGCGACGACCTCGACCGCGCCGACGAGCGGCGCGAGATTGCCGTATCGGTCGAGCGCCGCGACGACGAGCGGGACGCTCTCGCCGGGACGCGCGGTGCTCGGCCAGTGCGCGACCAGCCGTTCGGCGGGACCTGCGAAGGTCTCGACCGCCGGCGACTCCCCGATCGCGAAGGCGGCGCCGTCACCGTCGCCGTCGACGAGGATCCAGAACCGTTCGGTGTCGACCACGCGGTCCGCGCTCGAGGCGTACTCGAACTCGATGCGCTCGCCGGGCTCGAGCTGCCGGCCGCGCACCTCGACGCGGGCGCTGCGCAGCGGATGGCCGGGCAGCAGCGTCGTCGCGAGTTCGACGCCCGCGGCCTCAGTTTGCGCTCCGACCCATCCGCCGGCCGACGCGGCACCGAGCTGGGGCAGGCTCCAACCGACACCCGCCGGGATCTGCATTTGCACCGAGCCGCCGATCGCGATGCCGGGCGCCGCAGCCTCGTAGACGATCTTCCACACGCCCGGCGTCTCGATCTCGACACGCGTGGGCCCGGCGATCCACGCGCGGCCGTGTCCGTCGGCGGGATCGCGACGCTGGTCGCGCAGCTCGATCAGCACCGCGGTGGTCTGCGGCGACGCGCTCGGCGAGAGCGTCGCGTCGGGATCCGTAGCGGCATCCCGCCACGCACGCGACGTGTGTTCCGTCTCGGTCGCGCCGTCGCGGCGCTCGCACGCCGTCGCAGCGAGGAGCCACGCCGACGCGAGCGTGGCCACCGCGATCCTTCTCACGGTTCGCCGCCCGGTCCCCCGCCCGCGGCCTCGAAGCGCACCCGGTCGCCGGCGATCACGAAAGTGACCTCGCCGTCTCGCGCGACGTACTTCCACGTCTCGATCGGACCGAGCTTCGAACGATCGTTCGGCGGACCGAGCGCGGCTTCGAGCTGCTGCTTCGTCTCGGCGCCTTCCGCCTTCGCGAGCAGCTCGTGCTTCGTCGGAGGACCGCAACCCGCCGCGCCGACGAGCAGCGCGGCGAGCGCGAATCCGAGCAGGGCGTGTTTCACAGGCCGGCGTTCTTGAGCCGGTTCGCGTGCGCGCGGAACACGGTCTTCGGGTTCGACTCGAAGATCGAGACGAGGCCGAGGATCTGGTTCACCTCGTCGAGGTGGTTCATGAAGTAGTCGTCGCGGATCACGGAGCCGAAGCGCGACGAGCAGCGATCGACGAGGCCGTCGTTCGCCTGGTCGTAGAACAGCGACGTGACGCCGAGGCCCGGGTCGAGCAGGTCGAGCGCGTTGGTCAGCACGCCCGTGCCGCTCCAGGAGTAGTTCCGGATGCCGTTCACGACGGCCGCGCCCGAGCCGCACGACGTGGTCGGCACGCCGGCGGGATACTGCGCGTTGTAGGTCGCCATCGATGCGGTCGTGAGGCTCTGCAGCGCGGCGACGGCGTCGTTCGGCGCGCTCGTGCCGGTCAGCAGCTCGAGCGCGAACTCGAGGAACGAGCCGAGCCCCGAGAGTACGGCCTGCGTGAAGCCACCACCGCTGTATCCGGCGGCGAGGAAGTCGGCGAGATCGGCGCCCTTGTGCGGCGAGCCGACCGTCGTCACCGACGCGACGAGATCCGGCCGCGTCGCCGCGACGTAGCGGATGTCGAGACCGCCCTGGCTGTGGCCGATCAGGTTGACCTTCGTCTTGCCCGTGACGGCGAGGATCGTCTCGATCTGGTCGATCAGCTGCTCGCCGCGCGCCTGCGGCGTGTTGAGCGGCGAGACCTGGGTGACGAACACGTTCGCGCCGCCGTCCTCGAGCGCGTTCTCGATGCCGAACCAGTAGTCGAGGATGCCGAGATACTCCTCGGATCCGGCCAGACCGTGCGCCAGCACGATCGGATGCTTCGTCTTCGTGTAGGAGCAGTTGAAGAGACAGAACGCGGCGGCGGGCTGCGCCGCCGCGACCCCGAAGAGCGCGACGACGGCGATGCACAGGCTGCGAAGCGACCGGCGGAACGAACGACGCATCGGATTTCCCCTCTCCCAAGGACGGCCCACGACGGGCGCGCGGGATTAGATCACGGGGCTCCGGACGGGAAAAGATAAAACGATGCCGCGTCGCGTCAGCGGCGGCGCAGGATCGCCAGCGTCGCGATCGCTGCGAACGCGAGCGCCACGGCGTCGGGTTCGGGCACGAATGCGCCGCGCCGGTACACGACGCCGAGATCGGCGTCGAAGATCCACGCGAACGAATCGCCCTGCGGCGTGAGCCGATCGGGTGCGACGGCCTGCGCTTCGAGTGAGTAGCCGGTGAGTTCTTCGGGGAAGAGGAACGGATCCGGGATCGAGAAGATCACCAGCGAGTCGTCGCCGTTGTAGCCCGGCACGCCGAACGCGGGGGATTCGGGCGCTCCTCGAGCAGCGCGAGGACGACGAGCGCCCGTGCGCTCCTCTCCCTCATGGCGCCGCGCGCTGCTGCTTCCGCGCGAGCGGCTGCTTGCGCAGCACGGCGCCGTCCTGCGCGTCGAGGATCACTTCGCTGCCGTCGAGGCGATCCGCCGGCGGCGCGACCCGCCACGCGAGCCGCGGCTCGCTCGCGCCTTCGGCGAAGACGACCGCGTCCACCGCGCACGCGTCGCACGGAGCGCCCGTCTCGCGCGCCGCGATCGCGCGCGCGTCCGCTTCGGAAAGCTTCGGCGTCGTCTCGAAACCTTTCGGCGTCGGCACGTAGACGCCGTTGGCCATCGCGACGCGGCGGCTGCGATCGAGGTGCACGTTGAGGTTGGCGCCGGGAATCGGATACGCGCCGATGCGCTGCTCGAAGCGGACGTGCGTCGTGCCGAAGCGATCGAGGTCGACGCGCACGAGCGAGAGCTCCGAGCGCGGGTCGTCGAGCCGGAACAGCTCCGCGTAGTGCTGGAGGTAGGCGCGCGCGACGCCCTCCGCGTCGCCGGCGCGGCGCGCCGCCGAGAACGCGGGATCGGCCTCGAGTTCCGCCGAGAGATCCGGCCCGCGCAGGAAGCGGACGGTCTGGTTCTCGGGGTCCGGCTTCAGGACGGCGCCTTCGGTCAGCTTTGCCTCGACGCGCTTCGGGCCGTCGTCCCGGGCTCCGGCGCAACCGGGCGCCGCCGCGGCCAGGAAGCAACCGAGCGCGAGCACGATCGGAATGGGCGTTCTCACGCGCCCGACGATAACGCCCCGCCCCGAGCGGCGGCCCCGTCTGCCGTCCCGAAATCCAGGAGCCCGCCGATCCGGCTGGCTGCCCACGAATGAAAACCCGCGCCTGGCGGGGGGCCAGGCGCGGGACACGCGAGAAGAAGAAGTGGGTAAGGACAAGTTACGGAACGTGGCATGACGCCGACATGAAAGATGGTCACCTGGGAAGGAACCGGCGCTTCAAAGCCCGAGCGCCGTAGCGATCCGTTCGGCCGCGACCGCGTGCC
Source organism: Myxococcota bacterium (assembly GCA_025453505.1). Classification (GTDB taxonomy): domain Bacteria; phylum Myxococcota_A; class UBA9160; order UBA9160; family PR03; genus PR03. Next base: position 3,959 of record JALOQG010000053.1, read on the forward strand.
CGGCCTCCGTCCAGTGCGGGTCGTAGGTGAAATAGGCGGGGACCCCGCGCGCGACTGCCGCGCGCAGGACCTCCGTCGTGCTGACGAACGCGATCTCGCGGGCCGCGCACCAGTCGCGCAGCGTGCTCTCCTGGACGTCGAGCCGCTCCAGCAGGTGTTGCCGAAACCCATCGACGGGCGGGAGCGGGCGCGCGTGGTCGCGAAAGGCCGCGAACGCCCGCAGCGCCTCGTCGGAGACCTCGGGGCCGAGCAGCGGCAGGATCACGTGGGGCTTGACCGGCGCATACGCGACGACGAGCCGCACGCCGCGGGCGCGGGTCACGGCCGCGAGTTCGGCCAGCACGGCTTCGTTGCTCGTCCACTCCGGCGCCGCGCGGAAGGCCGCGGGATCCCAGTCGAGCCGCATCAGGTGCTTGGGCTCGAAGGCGTACGCGTGTCCGGCGACGCGCGGGGGCATCCAATCGAGTCCGACGTGCGCCGGCGGCGGCCACCCTGCACCGATCGGCGCGAGCCACTGGATCAGCGCCTGCTGCGCGCGCGCGCGCAGCGCCGAAGCATCCCCGGAGTGCGGTTCCTGCGCCGCGGCGCGCGGCTTCGCGAGCGGCTTCCAGTCGTTGCCCTCGTAGACGAGGACGACGAGCGTTGCGGCGCCCGCGTCGAGACCGAACGCCGCCCAGTTGTTCAGGTACTCGCGCAGCGAGAGACCCGACACCGCCGTGTTGTAGACGCGCAGACCGGTGCGCTCCGAGAGGCGGCGCCACCACGTCTCGTCGTCCGAGACCATCGATCCTTCGGTGAAGGAATCGCCGGTCACGACGACGTCGTAGCGCCCGGCGCGCGGCGGATTGCGCAGGCCGCGATCGTCGGTCGAGAGGACGATCTGCCGCGACGGCTGTCCGTCGCTGCGTCGCGCATACGAGCGTCCGGGCGCCGGCCGGTCCTCGCGCGACACCTCCCAGCGCAGCCCGGGCTGTCGCGTCAGCACGCGGCCCGTGAGTCGCTCGCGCAGTTCCGGATCCGCGACGGCGCGCGCGACCGGCGTGGCGACGTAGCGCGGCGCCACGAGTTCCTGCGCGACGCCCGCGATCGCGACGACGCCCGCCGCGGTCGCAGCGATGGCGAGCGCCGCGAGCCGCGCGTTCTCCGCCAGCGATCGGCGCCCGATCGAGAGCACGGCCGCGAGTCCGAGCACGAGCGTGGCGAGCGCGAGCGCCGTGAAATGCGCGACGCCGTAGCGGCCGAGCAGGAGCGTCTCCTGGCGGGCGATCAGCGCCGGCACGGGACCGGGAATCGCCCACGCGATGCCGATCGCCGCGACGAGCGCGAGCGCGGCGAGGCGCCGCTTGCGGCGGATGCGCGGGCGGTCCTGCACGCGGCGAGAGGTAGCAGGCCGCACGAGCGCAGTGGAGCGCGCGCAGCGATTGCGCAACCGTCGGCGCGTGAGCGCGGCGTCCCAGCTCTCGTCGTCTCCGCGTGCGCGGACGCTGGTGCTGATCGCGGCGGCCGTGCTCGCGTTCGTGCGGCTCGGCACGACCGATCTGATCCCGCCCGACGAACCGCGCTATGCGCTCGTCGCCGAGGAGCTGCGCGCGGGGGAGCAAGGCTGGCGCGGCCTCGTGCTGCCGCACCTGCATGGCGAGGCCTACACGCAGAAGCCTCCCCTCTTCTTCTGGCTCGCCGCGCTGGCGGGCGCTCCGGGCGGTCGCGTGGACGAAGTCGCGGCGCGTCTTCCGTCCGCGCTCGCGGGCGTCGCGACCGTCGCCGTGACGCTGGCGCTCGGCACGCTGCTCTTCGGTCGCGGCACCGGCACGCTGGCCGGAGCGCTGCTCGTCACCACCTTCGACTGGAGCCATCGCGCGCGCACCGCGCAGCTCGACACGCTGCTCGCGCTCTTCGAGACGCTCGCGATCCTCGCGTTCTGGCGCATCGAGAGCCTGCGCATGCGGGGCGCGCCCGTGTCGCGGACCGCCGTCGCGTGGCTGCACGCCGCGCTCGGTCTCGCGGTGCTGACGAAGGGACCCGTCGGCTTCGCGGTGCCGCTGCTCGCGATATTCGCGTGGCTCGCGTGGGAACGCCGGCTGCGCGATCTCGCAACGCTGTGTCCGCCGTGGGCGTTCGCGCTCTCGATCGGACCGGCGCTCGCGTGGATCGCGGCGGCGACGGCGCTCGCACCGGCGGGCTTCTTCGACGTCGCGATCGTGGACAATCTCTTTGGCCGTGCCCTGCGCGGCACCGCACACGCGCGCCCGTTCGGGTTCTATCTCGAGAAGTTCCCGATCGACCTCCTGCCCTGGCTCCTCGTGCTGCCCGTGACGCTCGCGATCGGCCGCCGTGCCCTGCACGATCCTGCGGAGGGCAGCAGCTGGCGCTTTCTCGTCGCGTGGATCGCGACGACGCTGCTGCTCTTCTCCGCGATCAGCGGCAAACGCGTCCGCTACCTGTTGCCGATCGAGCCCGCCTTCGCGCTGCTCTTCGCCGCCACGCTCACGCGCGCGCTCGGCGCGCGCGGCCTGCGCCGGATCGGGATCGCGGCGGGCGTCGTGTGGCTCGGGCAGCTCGTCGTCCACGGCGCCGTGCTGCCGGCGTACGACGCGCGCCGCTCGGCCCGCCCGCTCGCCGAGGCCGTCGTGCGCGTGGCCGGACCCGACGGGGCGCCGGTCGGGCTGTATCGCGCCGCCGAGGTCGCCACGTCGGTCGCGTACTACGGCCCGTCGAACGTGCAGCCGTTCCGCGCCACGGAGCAGCTCGCTGCGTTCCTCGCCGGCGAAGCAGAGGTGCTGGTGTTCGAGTCGACGCGCCTCGCGGAGATCGAGCGGCGCGCCGCCTTCGAGATCCGCGAGCGCGTCGCGATCGGCGATCAGGAGTGGATCGTCGCCACGATCCGGCGCTGAGCGCGATCAGGCGCGCTCCGCTTCCTGCCGCAAGCGTTCGCCCGCGACGATCGCCATCGCGGCCTGCACGTTGTACGCGGGGATGAAGCCGTGCATCGGGATGCGCAGCGTCGCGTCGCAGCGCGCGAGCAGGTCGGGCGCGATGCCGCGCGTCTCGCCTCCGATCACGAAGAGCAGAGGCCCGCGCAGATCGATCTCCCAGGGCGCGGCGCTGCCGGAGTCCTCGATCGCGACGACGCGGCGGCCGGCTTCGCGCGCCGCGGCGAGCGTCGCTTCGCTCGCGATCCAGCGCACCGGGAAGAAACGGTCCGCGTACATCGAAGCGCGTAGCGCGAGACGCCGGCCCGCCGGATCGAGCGCGGCGTCGATGCAGATCGCCGCGGCGCCCGACACCTCGGCGGTGCGGATCGCGTAGCCGGCGTTGCCGGGATACGCGACGCCCGCGAGCAGCCACACGGCGCCGGGGCGCGCGAGCACGTCGGCGAGCGGCGCCTCCGGATCCGGTCCGCACAGTGCGAGGATCTCGCACGGCGCGGGCGTGCGGCTCATGCGGCGCAGGTCGTTCGCGCTCGTGTCGATCACGCGAACGCCGCGATCGCGCAGACGCACGGCGAGTCCGGTGGCGGCGGCCGTCGCGTCGCGCTGGAGCAGGACGAGCCGGATCGGCGCGTCGCGACCGATCGCGCGTTCGATCTCGTCCGCTCCGGCGAGCTGCTCCCGCACGGCGCGCGGCTTCAGAGCAGCCGCAGCGTGAACGGGTAGCGGTAGACCTCGCCCTGGCTCGCACGCACCGACGCGATCACCATCAGCACGAAGTGGAACACCGCGAGCGCGAAGAGCAGCGGCAGGCCGATCAGCAGGAACGCCAGCGCGCCCGCACCGATGGTGTAGATCGTCACCGAGATCTGGAAGTTCAACGCCTCGCGGCCGTTCGCTTCGATGAACGCCGACTCGCGCCGCTTCGTCAGCCAGATCACGAGCGGCACCAGGATGTGACCGAACGCGAACGGCAGCAGATACAGCGCGAATCCGCCGAGGTGGCAGAACACCGCCCAGTTCCGTTCGGAGTCGCTCGGGAAGCCCGGCGGGAGGGCGTCGTCGTCGTGCGGATCGGCGCCCTCCGGCGGAATCGGTGTCGTCACGCGTCCTCCCTCTGCAGCCGGTTCGCCGCCGACGTGACCGCTTCGAGCGACGCGCGCACGATGCTCGCGTGGCGTCCCGCACCCCAGGTGGTGCGGCCCTGCGCGTCGCGCAACTCGACGTAGGCGACGGCCACCGCGTCCTCGCCGTGCCCGAGCGCATGTTCGGCGTAGTCGACGACGTGCACGTCGAGGTTCGTGGCGTGGCGCAGCGCGACGACGAACGCATCGATCGGCCCGGCCCCCTCGCCGCGGATCCGGCGCAGGCGGCCGTCCACGCGCAGCTTCGCGCGCACTTCGAGCCGGGCGCCGGCGAGCGGCGACTCCGCGTGGTCGATCAGCTCGAAGCGGCCTTCGGGCAGCAGGTACGCGCGCTCGAAGAGATCCGCCAGCGCCTTCGACGAGACCTCTTCCTCGCTGGCGTCCGTGACTTCCTGCACGACGCGGCTGAACTCGACCGCGAGTCCGCGCGGCACGCGCAGCCCGTGATCGGCCTCGAGCACGTACGCCATGCCGCTCTTGCCCGACTGCGAGTTGATGCGGATCACCGTCTCGTAGGTGCGACCCACGTCGGCGGGATCGATCGGGAGATACGGCACCTCCCAGATCTCCTGCTCGGATTCGGCGAGCGCGGCGAAGCCCTTGCGGATCGCATCCTGGTGCGAACCGGAGAACGCCGTATACACCAGCTCGCCCGCGTACGGGTGGCGCGGGTGAACGGGCAGCCGGTTGCAGTACTCGACGATGCGCACCAGCTCGTCGATGCGCGTGACGTCGAGGCCCGGATCGATGCCCTGCGTGTGCAGGTTCAGCGCGAGCGTCACCAGGTCGACGTTGCCGGTGCGCTCGCCGTTGCCGAAGAGCGTGCCTTCGACGCGGTCCGCGCCGGCCATCTGCGCCAGCTCCGCCGCCGCCACCGCCGTGCCGCGGTCGTTGTGCGGATGCACCGAGAGCACGATCGCGTCGCGGCGCGAGACGTTGCGGCCGAACCATTCGATCTGGTCGGCGTAGACGTTGGGCGTCGCCATCTCGACGGTCGACGGCAGGTTCAGGATCACGCGGCGCGCGGGCGTCGGCTGCCACACGTCGAGCACCGCCTCGCAGATCTCGACCGCGAAGTCGAGCTCCGTGCCGGTGAAGCTCTCGGGCGAGTACTGCAGCCGCACGTCGGTGTCGGGAACGCTCGGCAGCAGCGCCTGGATCGCGCGCGCGCCCGCGACCGCGATCGCGACGATGCCCGCGCGATCGCTCTGGAAGACCACGCGGCGCTGGAGCGTCGAGGTCGAGTTGTAGAGGTGCACGATCGCGCGCGGCGCGCCGCGGATCGACTCGAAGGTGCGCTCGATCAGCTCCTGGCGCGCCTGCGTCAGGACCTGGATCGTGACGTCGTCGGGGATCCGCTTCTCCTCGATCAGCAGCCGCACGAAATCGAAGTCGGGCTGCGACGCCGAAGGGAAGCCGACCTCGATCTCGCGGAAGCCCATCTCGATGAGGCGGTTCCACATGCGCAGCTTGCGCTCGACGCCCATCGGCTCGACGAGCGCCTGGTTGCCGTCGCGCAGGTCCACGCTGCACCAAATCGGAGCGTGCGAGATCACGCGCGACGGCCAGCTGCGGTCCGGCAGCGCGATCGGGGCGAACGGTCTGTATCGATGCGAAGGCATCCGCTTCACGGCTGACTCCTGTGTCGGGCCGGCGGGAGCGGGATTCGTCGTCTGGTGTGCCTGCGGCCAGAAGCGCGAAACCCTCTCTCGCTGGCTCGGCGGGAGAGGGTTTCGCGTCTCAGGGCTTCGAATCCGCGCGCGTTACCGCTCTCCCGCCTCACGAAGGAGGCCGAGCGAGAGGAGCCAATGCGTGAAGGATGCGAACGCCATGACGGGCCTTGTTTAGAACAGCCCCGGGAATCGGTCAACCGAACGCGCGACTGGAGCGCTCCTTCACGGACTCGCCTCAAGGACTTCGCGCGGCGCTCCGAAAGCGATGCAGGGAGCGTTCGATCCATGGCCGAGAGCCGCGCTGCGAAGCGACATCGATGGCGGTTGCCCTGTGAAGTCTTCTTCGACGGCGCGTCGGTGCGCGCGTTCGTGCTCGACCTCTCCACCACGGGCCTCTTCGTGCAGACCAGCGTACGGCTGCGGCCCGGCTCCGACGTCGAAGTGCGTCTCCAGATCGCCAACGTCCCCGAACCGTTGCAACTGCGCGCGCGCGTCGCGCGAACCAAGCAGGTGCCGACGCAGCTGACGACGATCGCGCACGGCGGCGTCGGCCTGCGCCTGCGCGAGGTCCCGAAGCAGTACCTCGATGCGATCCAGCTGCTCGAGAGCGGCACCGGACTGCGTGCGTCCGAGGGTCCGAAGCCGGACGCGCCCGCGGTCGGCGAGCGGCCGCGCTTCCGCGTCCGCGTGAAGCAGAGCGACGGCCCTCGCTCGCGCAGCATCGAACTCTGCGCCAGCGACGCCGCGCAGGCGCGCAGCCTCGCGCTGCGCGAAGTCGGCGAGGGCTGGGAAGCGGTCGCCGTCGAGCAGCTCTGAGCGTCTCGCGCTTGCGAGCGCGTCGGGCGCGGTCCAAGCTGCCGCGCCATGACGTCCGCCACGAACCTCTCCGACGCCGAGCTGACGAAGTTCGGCGTCCAGCTCGCCGACGAGTGGCCGCACGACTTCGATCCCGCCGTCGAGTGGTGGAACGAATCGTGGTTCTGGGACTGGTTCGACGCGGAGGGACGCGTCGCGGGTCATTGCCGCTTCGGGCTGCACCCGAACCAGCAACGCGCCTGGATCTGGTACTACCACTACGAGGACGGCGAGTGGATCGCCGTCGAAGAGCCGCGCCTCCCGATCGGCGACGTGTGCCGCGCCGACGCCGGCGGACCGAAGGCCGCGGGCGCGTGCTTCGCGTACGAGCGCTTCGGGCTCGCGTTCTCGTGGGAGCCCGAGT
>JALOQG010000409.1 GCA_025453505.1 Myxococcota bacterium
ACCGGGATGGGCGGACGTTCGCGCGCCTGGCGCGGACTGCTCGCGGGCGCCGCCATCTTCGCCACGATGCTCTCGGGCGCGACCGCTGGCGCCGGCCGGCCGCGCATCAACGACATCACCACCGATCCGAACGACCCGCCGGCCTTCGAGTACGCGCTGCGCGATCCGGACACGCGCGATCGCGACTACTCCTATCCGTCCGGCTTCGCCGAGCAGCAGCGCGCGGCCTACCCCGACCTCGCGCCGATCGTGCTCGCAGTGCCGCCCGAATCGGCCTTCGACGCGGCGCTCCAGGCGGTGCAGGCGCTCGATCTCGAAGTGACGCTCTCGGACCGGGCGCGCGGCGTGATCGAGGCGCGCGCGACGTCGAAGCTGTTCCGCTTCGTGGACGACGTCGCGATCCGCATCCGCCCGAAGGACGGCGGCTCGGTGGTCGACATCCGTTCGAAGTCGCGCCTCGGCAAGGGCGACCTCGGCGCGAATGCCGATCGCATCCGCGCCATCGCCGCGCGACTCACACCGCCTAGCTGAGGCCGAGCGCCTCGGCAGCGCGGGTCTTCGCCCAGCGGTAGTCGGCCTTGCCGCTCGGCGCGCGCACCATCTCGTCCACGAACACGAAGGCCTTCGGCAGCTTGTAGTGCGCGATGTGCTCGGCGGCGGTGCGCTTCAGCGCCTCCTCGTCGCCGCGCGCGCCCTCGCGCACTTTGACCAGCGCGGTCACCTGCTGGCCCCAGCGCTCGTGCGGCGTGCCGACCACCACGCAGTCGTACACGTCCGGGTGATGCTTGATCGCCTGCTCGACCTCCTCGGCGAAGATCTTCTCGCCGCCGGAGTTGATCGTGACGGAGTCGCGCCCGAGCAGCCGCAGCTTGCCGTCGGACTCGACCATCGCGCGATCGCCCGGGATCGCGTAGCGCCGCCCCTCGACCTCGGGGAACGTCTTCGCGGTCTTCTCCGCGTCCTTGTAGTAACCGAGCGGGATGGATCCCTCGCGCGCGAACCAGCCGATCTCGTCCGAGCCCGCCGCGACGAGTCCGGACAGGTCCTCCTTCAGCACGCAGCTCTGCGGCGCCAGCGCGAAGTCGCCGCTGGTCGCCTTGGCGCCGGCGGCCGAGAACTGCGACGCCTGCGCACCGCTCTCGGAGGAGCCGACCGCGTCGAGCAGCCTGATGTTCGGCAGCAGGCGCAGGAACTCGTTCTTCAGCGCAGCGGTCAGGATCGCGCCGCCCGAAGTGAGCAGGAAGAACGACGAGAGGTCGTAGTTCTTCTTCGCGAGCTGGTCGGCGAGCGGGCGACCGAAGGCGTCGCCGACGATCGTCATCATGTTGATCTTCTCGCGCTCGATCGTGGACCAGATGTCGTCCGGGTCGAGGTGACGCGCCTTCGACTGCACGAAGACCGTACCGCCGGCAGACCAGACGTTGAACGCCACCCAGTGGGCTGCGCCGTGCATGAACGGCGGCGCCGGCAGCGCGCGCGGTCCCCCGCCCTTCGCCTTCGCGACGATGCCTTCGAGCGTGCGCTCGGGCAGCGGCCCGCCCATCGCGGCGAGGTAGATGTCCTCCTGCCGCCACAGCACGCCCTTCGGCATGCCGGTCGTGCCGCCCGTGTAGAGGATGTAGAGATCGTCGGGCGAGAGGCCCTGCGGAACCTCGGGCTTCGCGCCCGCGAGCGCCGTCTCGTAGTCGAGCGCGCCCGGCAGCAGCGCCTCGCCGGACTCGTCGGCGACCTGCAGCCACAGCTTCACCTTCGGCAGCTTGTCGCGCAGCCGCGCGAGCGTCGGCGCGAAAGCCGCGTGGTAGATCACCGCGCTCGCGTCGGCGTTGTCGAACAGGTAGAGCAGCTCTTCGTCGACGTAGCGGTAGTTGACGTTGAACGGAGCGCAGCGCGCCTTGTACGCGCCGAGCATGCCCTCGAGATACTCGTTGCCGTTGTAGAGATACAGCGCGACGTGATCCTGTCCGCTCTCCCAGCCACGCAGCGCCGAGCGCTCGCGCGTGCAGCCGAGCCCGTGCTCGCGCAGCACGGCGGCGAGGCGTCGCGTGCGGTCGGTGACCTGCGCCCAGGTGAGGCGCCGCTCGCCGTAGACCAGGCACTCGTTGTCGGGAATGGCTTCCGCGATCGCTTCGTGGATGACGGCGAGATTCAACATCGGGGGTCCTCCGCAGAACGGATCACCTTAGCGACGCGGCGCGGAACGCGCGCGGGGTCAGGCGGCGCAGCGCGGCGAGCGCCGCGAGCGTCGCCTCGACGCGCGCCGCGACGTCGCCGGCGGCCGGCGCGAAGCCACCGTCGTCGGCCTGCGCCGCGGCGAGCGAGAGCGCGACCTCGTCGGCGCCGAGGCGGGCGCCTGGCACCGCCTGCGCATCGCAGAGTGCGAACACGCGTCCGGCCGCGAGCGCGTCGATCGAGCCGTTGCGAAAGCCGCGCTCGAGTTCGCGGCCGCACCACTGCAGTGCGCCGTCGGCGATCTCGTGATCGGTGTTCGCGAAGAAGCACGCGTAGGCGGCGATCGCCGCCGCCGCGCCGCCCTCGACGCGCTCGGGCGCCCAGCTCGCTGCAACGCGGCGGCCCGCCGCACGCAGCACGGCGGCCCGCGCGAAGCGCGTCTTGGCGAGCAGTCCCGCGACGAGCGCCGCCGCCGCGCCGTGCTCCAGCGCCGGCACGCACGACCAGCCTCCGTCGGCTTCTTGCGCCGCGGCGAGCCGCGCTGCGGCGCGCTCGGCGACGGGTCCCTCGTGCACGCCCGCGGCGTCGAGTTGCTCGAGCGCACGCAGCGCGGCTGCATCGGTGTCGATCGGCGCGAACGCGGCGTCGAGCGCCGCGCGCGGCACGGCGTCGAAGAGCAGCTCCGCTCGCACACGCTGCTGCGCGTCGCCGTGCGCCGCGACGAAGCCGCGCGCGCGGCGCGCGACGTCGCTGCCAGCCGCCCCGCTCATGCGCGCAGCAGCAGACCGCTCAGGTAGCGACCTTCGGGATGATCGAGCGCCACCGGGTGATCGCTCGGCGCGCCGAGCTCGCGCAGCACCTGCACCGGGCGCGCCGCGTCGAGCGACGCGCCGAACGCGATCTTGCGCCCGACGTGATGCGAGCACGAGAACGCGAGCACGAACGCGCCCGGCGCCGCGCGTCGCAGCGCCCAGAGCAGCGTGTCCTTGTACGCGCGCGACGCGGCGGACACGTCGCCGGAACGCCGCGCGAGCGGCGGCGGATCGACGATCAGCAGATCCCAGGGACCCTCGGCGTGGCGCAGGAAGCGGAACGCGTCCTCGCGCGCGAGCGTCGGCGCGATCGAGTCGGCCCACGGCGCGAGGTGCTGCTCCGCGACGGCCATCGCCTCGCCCGACGAATCGACCGCGGTGATCGACGCCGCCCCGCCGTGCGCCGCCGCGACCGCGAAGCCGCCCGTGTACGAGAAGAGGTCGAGCACGCGGCGGCCGGACGCCAGCGAGTGCACGAGATCGCGCGCGTCGCGCTGGTCGAGATAGAAGCCGGTCTTCTGCCCGGCGCCGACGTCCACGCGATAGTGTCGGTTGCGCTCGCGGATCCCGATCGGATCCTTCGGCGGATCGCCCCACAGCGCGCCCTGCTGCGCGGCCATGCCCTCGCGCCGCGCGGCGGAGGCGTCGGGCCGCTCGAGCGCGGAGGCGGCGTTCGTCGCGAGCCGCAGCGCGTCCGTCACGAGCGCGCGGCGCGCGTCCATGCCCGCGGTCGAGAAGCGCACGACGAGCACGTCCGCGTAGCGATCCACCACGAGTCCGGGCAGCCCGTCGCCCTCGGCGTTGACGAGCCGTACCGCGTCGGTGTCGCCGACGAGCGGATCGTCGCCGCGCCGCGCGATCGCCGCGGCGATGCGCGCCTCGATCAGCCCGTCGCCCGGGGCGACGGCGCCGAACTCGAGCACGCGCACGCGGATCTGCGAGTGCGGCGACCAGTGCCCGAAGCCGAGCGGCGCGCCGCCCGCGCCGACGACGCGCACCCAGTCGCCCGGCGCGGGCTCGCCGGACACGCGCTCCACGGCGCCCGAGAGCACCCACGGATGGCGCCTGCGGATCGAGCGGTCGCGGTCGGGCTTGAGCTGTACGTCGAACATGGCGTCACGATCGTGGATCGCGATCGGCGCGTCCACTCGCAGCCCGGTTGCGGTGTAGTTGCGGGTCCACGACTCCTCGCATCGCCTCGCGGTCGAGTCCGCCGCCGAGAAACGCGTCGATCGCCGCGACGCACGGCGCGGGATCCGCCACGAGCGCGCCGTAGGAGACGTCGAGCGCGCGGACGTGCGGCTGCGCCGCCAGCCACACGGCGACCTCCTCCTGCTGCGCAGCGAAGATCGCCGCGAGCCGCTCGGGCGCGAGGCCTCCCTCCTGCACGCGGCCGCGCCGCGCGAGCATGCGCTCCTGCGAGGCGATCACTTCGGCCGGATCGCGCCGCATCCAGAGCACACGGTAGGCGTGCGACGCCGGCAGATGCCGCAGCAGCGGCACGATCACCTTGACCGCGTGGCCGCCGGCGCCCGCGACCCAGCTCGTGTCGCGCGCGCTGCGCAGCACGGGCGCGTACTCGAAGTAGCCGGCGGGATTGTCGGCGTCGGCGGGACGCGCGTCGTCGCAGAGGAGCGGCACACCGCCGGCGCGCAGCATCTGCATCGCGAGCGAGGTGCCGGAACGCGGCAGCCCCGACACGACCGTCACGAACGCGCGCGCGCGGCCGGCCGTCTTCAACGTCGCCGCGGATATCCCATGAAGCGGACGACGAGCGCGTCGCGCCAGCGGTCGGGCAGGAAGCGCGCGAAGAGCGCCTGCACCTTCGCGTCGGTCCCGACCACATAGCGAGTCTTCGGACGCGGCGCGGTGAGCGCGTGCAGGATCGCGCGCGAACACGCTTCGGGCGCGATCGCGACGCGCTTCTGGTGCGCGAGCGTCTTCATCACCGACCCGACCGCGTCGCCGTAGAGCGCCGTCGCTTCGGCCGGCAGCCGGCCGAGCATCTCCTGCGCGTAGCTCTCGGTCTTGTCCCAGATCTCGGTCTTGATCGCGCCCGGCTCGATCAACACGACTTCGATGCCGTGCGGTGCGAGTTCCATGCGCGCGGACTCGGTGATCGCCTCGATCGCGAACTTCGACGCGCTGTACGGACCGACCAGCGGCTGCGAGACGCGGCCGCCGATCGAGCCGACCGTCACGATGCGGCCACGCGCCCGCCGGATCGCGGGCAGGAAGGCCTGCGTCACGGCGACCACGGACACGACGTTCACTTCGAGCTGGCGGCGCAATTCGTCGAGATCGAGGAACTCGATCGGCGCGCCGATCCCGATGCCGGCGTTGTTGACGAGCCCCGCCAGTCCGGCGTCGCCGACGGCGGCGTCGACGTGCTTCGCAGCGGCCTCGATCGCGGCCGGATCGGTGACGTCGAGGCGGAGCGTTTCGAGCCGCGGCGATGCCGCCGCGCGCAACGACTCGGCGTCGGCCTCGCGCCGCACGCCGGCGAAGACGCGGAAGCCCGCGCGGTCGAGCGCGAGTGCGGCGTCGCGCCCGATGCCGGTGGACGCACCCGTGATGACGACCGATCCACTCGCAGACGTGCTCATGCGGAGTCCTCCCGGGCGCGTGCGGCCACGCTATCACGGCCGCGCGGCGATCGAGTCCTCGGGCGCGCGCGGCTCGAGCGCGAAGCGCACCGGAATCTCGAGGCGCCCGTAGACGTACGGAAGCCGGCCGGCGGCGTGTACCGCGCGCGCCGCCGCCCGATCGAGATGCGCCGAGCCCGACGTGGCCGCGATCTCGACGTCGCGCGCGAGCCCGTTGGCGCCGATCTCGAACGCCACCAGCGACGTTCCTTCGACGCGACGCGCGCGTGCGACGGGCGGGTATGCGAGCACCGCCTGCACGCGAGCGCAGATCGCGCCGAGGCGCTCCTCGAGCGAAGCGCCGCGCGGCATCGCGTCCTCCAACGCCGCGACGCGCGTCGGCGCTGCGGCGAGCGGGTCCGCCGCCGCCGGCATCGCGAGCAACGCGAACGCGAGCGCCCGCACGAGCGCCCTCATTCGACCGCGTCCGGCACGCCGTTGCCGTTCCAGTCGGTCGGCGGCACGGCGTGGATCGCACCGATCGCGTCGACGTCGGC
>JALOQG010000054.1 GCA_025453505.1 Myxococcota bacterium
GATCGCCGCGCGCCGCGAACCCAGCATGGCGCGCCCCCCTGCGTGCGGGAGCACGCTAGCAACGACTCATGCGATGCGCGGCGCCGGTCGAAACGCCGGCGATGGCGGAGATCGGCGTCGCAATCGGGATCCTCGCGGCGATCGGCGCGCTGGCGGCGACGCTCGTGGTTCCGCCCGCGGCGCTGCTGGTCGCCGGCGCCTGGACGATCGCGATCGGCCTCGCGTTCGGCGTGCCGACCGGCGCGATCTATCACGTCGCGCTGCGCCGCTCGCTGCTCGCGGCGTCGCGACTGCCCGCGCGCTGGTGGTGGAACCCGACCGCGCTGCACGACGCGATCCCGGCCGCCGACCGCACGCGGGTGCTGGCGTGGTGCTACGCGGGCGCCGCGGGCTTCCTCGTGACGGTGCTCGGCTGCGCGCTCGTCGCGATCGCCGCGTGGCGCGGAATCTGACGGGCCCGGGCGCAAGAAAGCAAAGTTGCTGTCTTGCGCCCGGGCCCCTATCCCGTGGCGCGTGGAGTGGTGGCAGGCCGTCGTGCTCGGGCTCGTGGAGGGCATCACCGAGTACCTGCCCGTGTCCTCGACGGGGCACCTGATCCTGACCTCCGCGCTGCTCGGCCTCGACACACCCGAGCAGCGCGCCGCGATCGCGACCTTCGAGATCGCGATCCAGGGCGGCGCGATCCTCGCGGTGCTCGGGCTCTACTGGAATCGCGTCGTGCAGATGGGGCGCGGCCTCGCGGGCCGTGACGCCGCCGGACGGCGGCTCTTCTTCCACATCGTGCTGGCGTTCCTGCCGGCGGGCCTGCTCGGCCCGCTGCTCGACGACACGATCGAGGCGCATCTCTTCCGCGCCGCTCCGGTGCTGCTGGCGCTCGCGCTCGGCGGCGCGTGGATGATCTGGCTCGATCGCCACCGGCCGCCGGACAGCGGCGCCTCGCTCGAATCCATGACGTGGCGGCACGCACTCGCGATCGGCCTCTTCCAGTGCGCGGCGATGTGGCCCGGCACGTCGCGCTCGATGATGACGATCGCGGGCGGCGTGCTGCTGGGGCTCCGCGCGCGCGACGCCGCGGAGTTCTCGTTCCTGCTCGGCCTGCCGACGCTCGGCGGCGCCTGCGTGTACAAGCTGACCAAGCATCTGCTCGCATCCGCGCAGGACGGCACGCCCCACATGTTCGAGCAGCTCGGCGTGGCGCCCGTCGTGCTGGGCTTCGCGGTGGCGGCGATCTCCGCGGCGATCGCCGTGCGCTGGCTGATCGCGTTCCTGACGCGCCGCGGCCTCGCACCGTTCGGCTGGTACCGGATTGCGCTCTCCGCGGTGCTCGGTGCGCTGCTCTGGAGCGGCGTCCTCTCGCTGCATCAGTGACCGCGGTCGCGCGACCACGAGCGCAGCGTGCGCAGATAGTTCGCGCGCTCGAACGACTCGGGATCCGGCACGGCGGCCTGCGAGACGCTGCCCTTCAGCTGCTCGACCGACTCGTACTCGCGCGCCTCGAGCCAGCGCGCGAGATCGCGCTCGATCTCCCCGATCCGCGCCGGGCCGCGCTGCAGCAGCGCGGACGCCAGCATCGTCGCGTCGGCGCCCGCGAGCAGCAGCTTCAACGCGTCGTCCGCGGAATGGACGCCGGAGGTCGCCGCGAGCGACGCCGCGACGCGACGGCGCAGGATCGCGATCCAGCGCAGCGCCAGCCGCGATTCCTCCGAACGCGAGAGCGTGAGCTGCGGCGCCACCTCGAGCGTCTCGAGATCGAGATCGGGCTGGTAGAAGCGGTTGAAGAGGACGAGACCGCCGGCGCCGGCCGCGACCAGCCGCTGCGCGAAGTGCGCGAGCGCCGTGTAGAACGGCGAGAGCTTCACCGCGAGCGGCACGCGCGCCTGCGCGCGCAGCGCCTCGACCAGCTCGATCTCGCGCGACTCGATCGCGGCCGCATCGTGCGCGGGATCCGCGGCGACCTGATAGAGGTTGAGCTCGATCGCGTCGGCGCCGGCCGTCTCGAGCAGGTGCGCGTGTTCGATCCAGCCGCCGCGCGTAGTGCCGTTCAGGCTCGCGATCACCGGGATCGCGAGCGAGCGCTTCGCAACGTGCACCAGCTCGAGGTGCGCGTCGGGCCCGACCGCATAGCTCTCGCGATCCGGCAGGTAGTCGAGCGCCTCGGCGAAGACGCCGGTGCCGGCTTCGAGCGCGTGGTGCACGGCGAGCGACTCGCTCGCGAGTTCCTCCTCGAAGAGCGACGGCAATACGACGGCCGCGGCGCCGGCGTCCTCGAGCCGGCGCAATCCGTCGAGCGTGCCGGTGAGCGGCGACGACGACGCCACGAGCGGCGTGCGCAGCGTGAGTCCGAGGTAGCGCGTACCGAGCTCCGCCATCGCTCACTCCGCCTCTTCGGCCGGCGCCGCGGCATCCGGCAGCACCGACGCCTCGACGAGGTTGCGCTCGACGCCCGCGAGCTGTTCGTAGTGACGCCAGCGCTCGTCCGCGTCCGCTTGCGCGAGCGCGAGCAGCGCGTCGGCCCGCTCGGGATCGGCGCGCAGTGCCATCGCGAAGCGCGCTTCCTGCTCCGCGAACGCACGCACCGGGAGATCCGGCTTGCGCGAGTCGAGATGGAACGGATGCCGGTGCGGACCGACGCCCGGGTGGTGTCTCCACAGCGGCCAGAAGCCGCTGCGCACGGCGTCGCGCTGGTGGGTCATCGAACGCGTCATGTCGATGCCGTGCGCGATGCAGGTGCTGTACGCGATCACGAGCGACGGCCCCGGCCACGCGTCGGCTTCGCGCAACGCCTTCAGCGTGTGCGCGTCGTCGGCGCCGATCGCGACCTGCGCGACGTAGACGTGTCCGTAGGCGGAGGCGGCGAGACCGAGATCCTTGCGCGGCGCCGCCTTGCCGCCGGCGGCGAACTTGGCGACCGCGCCGCGCGGCGTCGCCTTCGACGCCTGGCCTCCCGTGTTCGAGTAGACCTGCGTGTCGAGCACGAGCACGTTGACGTCGCGCCCCGAGGCCAGCACGTGATCGAGTCCCGGGAAGCCGATGTCGTAGGCCCAGCCGTCGCCGCCGACGATCCACACCGTCTTGCGCACGAGCGCGCCCGCGACCGACAGCAGACGCTGCGATTCCGGATCGCTGCGACCCGCGAGGGCGCGAGCGAGAGCCGCCACGCGCTCGCGCTGGCGCGCGAGCGCCGCGTCGTCGCGACCCTCCTCGTCGAGGATCGTCTGCACGAGGGCATTCGGGAGCTGGGGCGCGATCGCCGTCAGCAGCCGGCGCGCTTCTTCGCGCTGGCGATCCTGCGCCAGCAGCAGGCCGAGCCCGAACTCCGCGTCGTCCTCGAAGAGCGAGTTGGCCCAGGCGGGGCCGCGTCCGTGCGCGTCGGTGGTCCACGGCGTCGTCGGCAGGTTGCCGCCGTAGATCGACGAGCAGCCTGTGGCGTTCGCGATCACCAGGTGATCCCCGAAGAGCTGCGAGAGCAGCTTCAGGTACGGCGTCTCGCCGCAGCCCGCGCAGGCGCCCGAGAACTCGAAGAGCGGCTCGCGCGTCTGGACGTTCTTCACGGTGCCCGGGTCGAGCAGCGCGGGATCGAGCGCGGGGATCGCGAGGAAGGCGTCGAAGCGGGCGCGTTCGCGGTCGCGATGTTCGGGCGCCGGCGCCATGTCGATCGCCTTGTGCTTGACCTCGCTCTTGCTCTTCGCGGGGCACACGTCCACGCACACGCCGCAGCCCGTGCAATCGTCGGGCGCGACCTGGATCGTCAGCAGGTGCGCGTCGATCTCGCGCGAGCGGAACGGCTTCGCGAGGAAGTCGGCCGGCGCCGCGGGCCGCGACGCCTCCGGAAACACCTTCATGCGGATCGCCGCGTGCGGACACACCATCGCGCACTTGCCGCAGTCGATGCAGAGCGCCGGATCCCAGATCGGGATCTCGTGCGCGAGGGCGCGCTTCTCGTAGCGCGCGGTCGCCGTCGGAAAGCAGCCGTCGGGCGGCAGCGCCGAGACGGGAAGCAGGTCGCCCTGCCCCGCGAGCAGCGCGGCGGTGACGCGCTGCACGAAGTCGGGTGCGTCCGCGGGTACGGGCGCGCGGCGCCGTTCGGTCGCCGTCGCGATCTCCGGCACGACGACGCGGTGCAGCTCTCCGAGCGCGCGATCGACCGCGGCGAGATTGCGCGCGACGACCGCCGGGCCGCGCTTCGCGTACGTCTTCTCGATCGAGGCGCGGATCGCGGCGAGCGCGCGCTCGCGCGGCAGCACCTGCGAGAGCGCGAAGAAACAGGGCTGCATCACGGTGTTGATGCGGCCGCGCATGCCGACCTCGCGCGCGACGCGATCGGCGTCGATCGTCCACACCTCGAGCCGTTTCTCGAGGACGGCGTCCTGCGCCTCGCGCGGCAGCGCATCCCAGACTTCGCCGGGCGGATGCGGGGCGTTGAGCAACACGCGCGCGCCGGGCGCCGCTCTCTCGAGGACGCCCTGCCGCGCCAGCAGATCGAAGTGATGCACGCCGACGAACTCGGCGAACTCGATCTGGTGGGTCGCGCGGATCGGCTCGCTGCGGAAGCGGAGCTGCGAGAGCGTCACCGCGCCCGACTTCTTCGAGTCGTAGACGAAGTAGCCCTGCGCGTGCAGCGGCGTCTCGGCGACGAGGATCGACGCGCTGCTCTTCGCGGCGCCGACGCTGCCGTCGCTGCCGAGTCCGTAGAAGAGCGCGCAGCCGGCGGCGGTCTCGGTGCGGAACGCCGGGTCGTAGGGCAGGCTCGTGTGCCCGACGTCGTCGCGGATGCCGATCGTGAAGCGATTGCGCGGTGCGGGCGCGGCGAGCGCGTCCAGCACCGCCTTCGCCATCGCGGGCGTGAATTCCTTCGACGCGAGTCCGTAGCGTCCGCCGACGATGCGCGGCATCGGTCGCGCCGCGGCCGCCTCGGCGAACGCGGTGACGACGTCCTGATGCAGCGGCTCGCCCGCCGAACCGGGTTCCTTGCAGCGGTCGAGGACAGTGATCGCGCGCGTCGTGGCGGGGATCGCCGCGAGCAGCGCGGCGCTCGGGAACGGACGGAAGAGCCGCACGACGGCGAGGCCCACGCGCTCGCCGCGCGCCACGAGCGCGTCCACGCACTCGCGCGCGGATCCCGCGCCCGATCCCATCAGCACCAGCACGCGCTCGGCGTCGGGCGCACCGTGGTAGTCGACGAGGCCGTAGCGGCGGCCGGTGCGTGCGGCGAGCGCGGCGAAGCAGTCGCCGACGTGGCCGGGCACCGCGTCGTGGAAGGGATTGCAGGCCTCGCGCGCCTGGAAGAAGACGTCGGGATTCTGCGCGGTGCCGCGCAAGGTCGGTGCGTCGGGCGTCAGCCGCCGCGCGCGGTGCGCGAGGATCGTGGCGTCGTCGACGAGCGCACACAGATCCGCGTCGTCGAGCAGCTCGATGCGCGCCAGCTCGTGCGAGGTGCGAAAGCCGTCGAAGAAGTGCAGGAACGGCACGCGCGAGCGCAGCGTCGCGGCGTGCGCGACGAGCGCGAAGTCGTGCGCCTCCTGCACCGACGCCGCGCACAGCATCGCCATGCCGGTGCCGCGTGCGGCCATCACGTCGCTGTGATCGCCGAAGATCGAGAGCGCGTGGGTGGCGATCGCGCGCGCGGCGACGTGCAGCACGAAGGGATGCAGCTCGCCCGCGATCTTGAACAGGTTCGGCAGCATCAGCAGCAGGCCCTGCGACGCGGTGAAGCTGGTCGCGAGCGCGCCGCCGAGCAGCGCGCCGTGGAGCACGCCCGCGGCGCCCGCCTCGCTCTGCATCTCGACCACCTCGGGCACGCCGCCCCACAGGTTGGTCTGGCCGCGCGCGCTCCACGCGTCGGCCCACTCGCCCATCGGCGAGGCCGGCGTGATCGGGTAGATCGCGATCACTTCCGAGAGCCGGTGCGCGATGCGCGCGGCGGCTTCGTTGCCGTCGAGACAGGCGATGCTGCGCTGGGTCACGACGTCGCCAGAGTGCACTCGACGTGCCAGCACGGGCCGTCGCTCGCCCGACCGGGACCGCGCGGAACGTGGCGCGACGCCGCGCCGCTGTGGCGGGGCGTCCCGCTACTCGATCGGCCAGACCAGCGTCGTGACCGAGCGCCCGGGCAGCAGCACGCTGCGATCGCCGATGCGATCCGCGGAGTCGAGCGCGATCTCGACGCCCGTCGCGTCCGGCGCAGAGCGAACGACCTGCGGCGCGCTCGTCATTCCGGCGCCCTCGAAGAGCACCCAGCGCGGCGTGTCGTGGCGATTGATCGCGACCGCGACGAGCTTCGCGCTCGCGTCGTCGCGGAAGGCCGAGACGAGCACGTCGGCGTCGGGGCTCTCGCTGCCGATCCGCACGGCGCCGGGCCGCACGTACTTCGTGTACTGGCGCAGCGTCCAGTACTTCGGCGTGATCGTGTAGCCGGGATCGCCGTGGCGGGTCGGGATCACGATCGCGGCCTCGCCCGGTCCGCCCGGCCGGTACAGATTCCACATCGCGTAGAGCGAGACGCCCGCCTGGAACGACTCGTGGAGCAGCTCGGCCTGCCAGATGCCCTCGTCCCAGGTTCCGTAGCCCTCGAACGTGGTGTTCGAGAACTCGGTCATCCAGAGCGGCAGACCCGGCGGCGCGACGCCGAGCACGGGCTCGACGTCGGGCGCGACGGTCGAGGAATCGAAATAGGTGGTCGCCCCGTAGAGATGGAAGCCGATCGCCTGGAAGACCGAGGAGGCAGTCGGTCGCGCGAGGATCGGCGGCAGGTAGAGCGGCACGAAGTTCGCGACCGCGTTGTCGGGCCCGTGCAGGGTGGTCGCGTGGCCGTCCGCGAGGAGGCGCTGCGCGACCGCTTCGGCGACGTCGTCCATACGCGTCGGGATGTAGGTGTTGGCGTCCCACGGCGAAGCGGCTTCGGGCTCGTTCTGGATCGAGAGCGAGTGCAGGGGATGCCCCGTGTCGGCGACGTAGTCGAGCCACACCGAGAACAGCTCGGCGAGTTCGGGCTCGTGGTTCGGAAGCAGCGTCCCGCCGCAGCACTCGTTGTTCGTGGTCTTCATCCACGCGGGCGGCGTCCACATCGCCGCGATCAGGAACGGATCGCCGCGCGCGAAGATCTCCTCGTGCTGCCAGAGCAGATCGTCGGGCCGCACGAAGCCGGCGGCGTTCACCGTCGCGGGATCCGCGTCGTCGTTCACCGGCTCGATCGCCGGCCGCACCTTGAGCCGCACGACCGACGGCTCGAGATCGCCGAAGACGAGATCGAGCACCTGCGTGCGATCGGGCTCGGGCATCGCGCGCAGCGCCGCTTCGTCGGCCGCCGAGCCGCCGATGCCTTCCATGGTCTGGAAGGTCGTGGCCGGATCGAGACGCACGGCCACGGTCGGGTGCTTCTCGAACGGACACACGGCGCCCAGCGAGAAGAACGGAACGAGCGCGAGCAGCAGCAGGATTCGCATGGCCGGGCATTCTATCAGGCGACGCGCGGCGCGGGACGCTCCGGCGTCCTTGCCGTGAAGTTGCCGGTCCGGCGGCGCGCGGGGCGGAATTTCCCGACCGGACGCCCGCAGCTCCGGTGGTATGCTGCCCGGTCCAGCCGAGGAGCCGAAATGGGTGCCGACGAGATCGTCCAGAAGCTGAAGCAGCAGCTCGCCGAGTTGTCCGAGGGCAAGCTCGAGGCGGGCGCGATCGACGCGAAGGGCCACCTCTTCGACTACGGCTACGTCGATTCGCTGAGCGCGGTGATGTTCCTCGCGTGGATCGAGGAGAGCTTCGGCGTGCACATCGAGGATCTCGACCTGATCGAGAAGTACACGACGCTCGACGCGATCGCGCGCCACATCGCGGAGTCCGCCTAGCCTTGGGCGACACGAGCTGGAACGACTTCGAGCTGCTCGTCCAGATGCCGCACATGGCGCCCGGCGAGAAACTCTCCGAGGTCGAGTTCCTGAAGGTGCTCGCCGCGTTCCAGTGGGAGGCGATCGCGCGCGCCCTGCACCGCCGCCCCCCCGAGCTGATGAACGCGCAGAACGAGCGTCTCTACGGCTCGGTGATCGACGTCGAGCTGCACCTCGGCGAGCGCCACAGCATGGAGATCCTCGGTGAGGACGTGAACGTCCGCGTCAAGAACCGCGTGCGCTTCTTCGCCAAGAAGTTCGTCGAAGGCCTCTTCGTCATCGACGACCAGGACGTGCCGGCGTCGCTGCTCGAAACGATCGAGACGCGCAAGGACCTGCGCCAGCTCGAGTCGTCGTGGGCGTGCATGACGAACGCCTTCATCGCGCGCGGCGGCTCGAACGTGAAGCTGAAGGTGTTCAAGCCGGTCGGCGCCGACGACCGCGACGTGCCCGAGATCGGCGAGACGCCGCTCGGCATCGTCGAGCAGGGCCGCGTGATGCGCACCGGCGAGATCGAGCCGCTGGCGGGCGACCCCGCGGCGGCGCTGCACCTCGTCCCCCGCAGCGACGCACCGATCCACTACGCGATCGTGCCCGAGAGCGACCTCAACGGTGCGAGCCTCGTCTACTTCGCCCGCTACGAGGCGATGATGAACTACGGCGAGCGGCTCTTCCTCTCCGAGCATCTCGAGCGGCCGTTCTCGAGCGAGCTGATCTCGTATCTCTCGACCGAGCACCGCAAGGCGTACTTCTTCGGCAACGCGACGCCGAACGACGTGGTCGAGATCCGCGTCGAGGCGCGCATACTGCCGCCCGGCTCCTTCCCCGAGCCGCGCGCCGGTCAGGCGTATCGCACGCCGCTCAAGTTCCTCTTCCGCATCGACCTCTACCGCGGCTCGGACAAGGTGCTGATGGCCAGCTCGCTGGTGCGCAAGGCGCTCAACGTGCCGGGCAGCGCCAAGGGCGTGCTGGCCGAAGTCGAACGCTTCCTGCGCCGCCTCGCCTGACGCGCGCTACGCGCTCGGATCGCGCAGCAGCAGCGGATCGAAGTCGCGCTTCTCGCCCGCGAGCGTGAGGTCGACGTCGCCGATCGTCTCCGCGAACGACGCGACGGCGGCTTCGGCGGCCGCGGCGTCGAAGAGCGCGAGTTCGCGCGGCCCCGCCTCGCCGGCGCGCGCACACGCCTTCGCGAAGCGCCGTGCCGCCCAAGTCGCGTTGCGCTCGGCCTGATCGCCGGACGCGCTCGCTGCCTCCTGCGCGGCGACGCCCGCCGCGATCGCCCACATCGCGGCCCAGCCCGCGACGTGCACCTGCCACGTCCGCAGCTGCGCGACGCCGTCGCGTCCGCGCAGCGTCGCGACCGCCGCGTCGAGCCGTTCCGCGATCGCGGACGCGCCGAGCTGCTCGTGCAGGAAGGCGGAGAGTTCCGAGCGGGCGGCCAGCGCCTGCGAGCCGAGGTACGAGACCAGCGCCTCGCTGGTGCCCTCGAAGATGCGCCCGACGCGCGCGTCGCGCAGCAGTTGCGGCGCGCCGTTCGACTCGTCGTAGCCGCGCGAGCCGAGCACCTGCACCAGGCGATCCGCCGCGAGCCACGCGAACTCCGTCGTGAGCAGCTTCGAGGCCGCGAGCACGTCTACCGACACGCCTTCCCCCGCATCGAAGAGCGCGGCGATGCGGGAGAGCAATCCCTCCGCGATGCACGCCTGCGCGACCGTCTCGCCGAGGTACGAGCGCGCGACGGGGTGATCGAGCAGGCGGCCCGTCGCGATCTGGCGTCGCGTCGCGAAGCGCAGCATCAGCTGCGCGGCGCGCTTGCTCGCGCCGACCGACGTCGCGCTGATCGAGAAGCGGCTCCAGCTCATCGAGTCGACGCCGACCTCGAGTCCCTTGCCGCGCTCGCCGAGCAGCGCCTCGGGCGCGATCGCGACGTCGCGGAAGTGCAGCTCGCCCTGCACCATGCCGCGCATGCCGAGCGAGAGCAGCTCGCGGCCGATGCGCACGCCGGCCTGATCGGGCCGCACGGCGAGCGCGATCAGGCCGCGCTTCTTGCCCGCGGCGTCGGTCTCCTGCGCGATCACGGTCAGGATGCCCGCCCACGACGAGTTGCCGATCCAGATCTTGTCGCCCGAGAGCCTCCAGCCGCCGCCCGGCTGCGCGACGGCGCGCGCCGCCATGCCCGCGAAGTTGGATCCCGCTCCCGGTTCGGTCTGTCCGAAGCCGGCGTACATGCGTCCACTCGCCAGCAGCGGGAGCACTTCGTTCTTCAGCGCGTCCTGCGCAAAGGTCGCGATCGGCCGCACGCCGGGGTGCAGACACACGAGGAGCCAGGTGCCGAGCGCGAGGTCGATCGCCGCGGCCTGCTCGAGGATGCGGCCCACTTCGCGCGTGCGCAGCGCGATGCCGCCGTACTTCTCCTCGACCTGCACGCCGAAGACGCCCTGCACGCCGAGGTCGTTGGCGACGTACGGCGGCACGCTGCGGCGTTCGTCGATCAGGCGCGCGTTGACGCGGCGTTCGCCGTACGTGCGCAGCCACGCGACGATCGCGTCGCCACGCGCACGGCTCTCGTCTTCCGAGACCATCTGATAGCGGCATCCGACCTTCATGCGGGCTCCTCGGCAGCGGAAGGCAGAGAGTACGAGCAGCGCGCGGCTCGGGCCACAGCGTGGAGGCGGCCTGCTAGCGTCGTCGCTCCTCTGCAAGGAGCGGCTCCATGAGGCTTTCCCCGACTCTCTCCGCCTGCGCGTTCGTGCTCGGCAGCGCCGCCGCGGCGAGCGCCGCCGACGACGCGTTGCCGCCGGAGAAGCCGACGACCCCGTACGAAGCGACCGTGCGCAACTCCTTCGACATCAGCCGTCCCGGCGGCGGAAGTTCGGGCAGTGATACGGTCGAGATCCGCGTGTCCGGCGCGCGCCTCTACGAGAAGTCGAAGCTGCTGCCGGAGAAAGCCGTGATCGTCGACGCCGACAAGGGCGAGGTCATCGACTTCGACCCCGACACCCAC
>JALOQG010000410.1 GCA_025453505.1 Myxococcota bacterium
GAAAGCTGGAAGCTCGCCGCGCGCTACACCGCGCGGCTCTCCTTCTGGGTCTTCCTCGCCGTCTACGTCGCGAGCGCCTGGAATCGACTGCGGCCGGGCGCGTTCTCGCGAAACCTCGTACGCCGGCGGCGCGCGGTGGGCCTCGCGTTCGCGGCGGCCCACGGCGTCCACCTCGTCGCCCTCGTCGCCTACAACGTCGCGACGCGCCAGGTCCCCGATGCGCCGACGCTGCTCGTCGGCGGCGGCGCGTACGTCGCCCTCTTCGCGATGGCGGCGACGTCCAACGACGCGGCGGTGCGCGCACTCGGGCGCCGCTGGCGCACGCTGCACCGCGTCGGCATGCACTGGCTGTGGTTCGTCTTCACGTTCAGCTATGCGGGACGCGTCACAGGCGGCGATCTCACGTTCGTGCCGATGCTCGCCGCGGCGCTCGCGGCGCTCGGCGTGCGGATCGCGGCGTGGAGGCGCAGGCGCGAGCGCGCCGCGGCGTAGAGGCGTCCGGCGCACTGGGTTAGGCTGCGCGCCATGCGCTACCCGAAGCTGCTGCACGCGATCGCGGGACAGGACGTGCGCGATCTCGCGCGCGACTTCGGCACGCCGCTCTACGTCTACGACGCCGCCGTGATCGCGGAGCGCGCCGCGCGGCTGCGCCGCTTCGACGTCGTACGCTACGCGCAGAAGGCGAATTCGAATCTCGCGGTGCTCGACCTGCTGCGGCGCGAAGGAGTCCTGGTCGACGCGGTGTCGGCGGGCGAGATCCAGCGCGCGTTCGCGGCGGGCTACCCGGCCGCCGGCGACCCGCCTCCGGTGGTGTACACCGCGGACGTGTTCGACCGCGAGGCGCTCGACCTCGTCGTGAAGCACGGGCTCGCGGTCAACTGCGGCTCGCCGGAGATGATCGACCAGTACGGCGCGCGCGTGCCGGGCGGCGAGATCACGCTGCGCGTGAATCCCGGCTTCGGCCACGGGCACAGCCGCAAGACCAACACGGGCGGCGAGCACAGCAAGCACGGCATCTGGCACGAGGACCTCGAGGAGTGCGTCGCACGGGCGCAGCGTCACGGGCTGCGCATCGCCGGCGTCCACGTCCACATCGGCTCGGGCGCGGACATGGAGCATCTCGCCGGTGTCGCGCGCGCTTGCTGCGCGTTCGCACGGCGCGTCGGGCCGAGCGTCACCGCGATCAGCGCCGGCGGCGGACTTCCGACGCCCTACCGCAACGAAGACGTCGAGGTGGACGTCGACGCGTACTTCCGCATCTGGGATGCGGAACGTCGACGGCTCGCCGCCGAGTTCGGCCATCCCGTCCGGCTCGAGATCGAGCCGGGGCGCTACCTCGTCGCCGAGTCCGGCTGGCTGGTCGCCGAGATCCGCGCCGTGAAGCGTGAGGGCTCGAATCGCTTCTATCTGCTCGACGCGGGCTTCAACGCGCTCGCGCGTCCGATCCTCTACGGCGCCTACCACCCGATGGCGATCGCACCGGCGGACGGCAGCACGGCGCCGCGGCCGCTGCACGACGTCGTGGTCGGCGGGCCGCTCTGCGAATCGGGCGACATCTTCACGCAGGACGACGGCGGCGTGGTGCGTAGCGAGCCGCTGCCCGAAGCGGGCGTCGGCGATCTGCTCGTGATCGGCTGTGCGGGCGCCTACGGCTTCGTGATGGCGTCGAACTACAACGGCAAGCCGCGCCCGGCCGAAGTGCTGGTACGCGGCGGCAAGCCGCACCTCGTGCGCGCCCGCGAAACGCTCGACGACCTGATGCGCGGCGAGACGATCCCCGACTCGCGCTAGCTCACTGCCCTCGCGCGCGCGTCCGGCGCAGCGCCCGAACCGCCTCGCCGAGCACGAACGGCACTGCGGTCGCGATCGCGACGAGGGCGAAGCCGCGCGAATCGAGTCGCTCCATCTGGAGTGCGCGCGCGAGCGCCGGCACCGTGAGCGCGAGCGCCAGCAGGCCACTGCACAGCGCGAGCGACGCCCACACCCATGGATTGCGCAGCGACCCCGAATCGCGCACCCGCACGCCGGGCTCGCGCACGGCGAAGACGTGCAGCAGCTGCGCGGCGGCGAGCGTGAGGAATGCGATCGTCATCGCCGTCGCGTGCGGAACTCCGAGCGGGCCGAGCGCCACGGCGTAGGCGCCGACCACGCCGAGCGTCAACAGCAGCGCACCGATGGCGACCTCGCTCCACGCCGCGCGGCTCACGATCGGCTCGCCCGGAGGACGCGGCGGGCGTTCCATCCCGCGCAGCGGCGGCGGGCCGAGGCCCAGCGCGAGCGCCGGGAACACGTCGGTGACGAGATTCAGGAAGAGGATCTGGAGCGGCGCGAGCGGCAACGGCATCCCGGCCAACCCCGCCAGCGCGACGACGCCGACCTCGCTGGCATTGCAGGTGAGGAGATACACGACGAGGCGTCGGATGTTCCCGACGATCGCTCGGCCCTGCTCCACCGCACTCACGATCGAGGCGAACGCGTCGTCCTCCAGCACCATCGCGGCGGCCTCGCGCGCGACCTGCGTGCCGCGGAGTCCCATCGCGATCCCGATGTCCGCCTTGCGCAGCGCGGGAGCGTCGTTGACGCCGTCGCCCGTCATCGCGACGACCGCGCCGGCGCGCTGGTGGAGCGCGACGAGTTCGAGCTTCTGCGGGGGACTCGCGCGCGCGATGATCTGCGCCTCCAGCAGCGGCGCGGGCGGGAGGCCCTCGATCGAGCCCAGGGTGGAGGCGTCGAGCACGGCCTGCGGGGGCGCATCCGGACCCAGCAGACCGAGCGCGACCGCGACCGTACGCGCCGTCGCGGGCTGGTCGCCCGTCGCTACGACCACGCGAATGCCCGCGCGGCGGCACGCGGCGAGCGCCTCGCGCACTCCGGCACGCGGCGGATCGAGCAGGCCCACGAGACCGAGAAGCACGAGATCGTCGAACGCTTCGGCGGGCACCGCGGCCGTGCGTCGCGACGCGATCGCGAGCACGCGCAGCCCCTGCGCGGCGAGTGCCTCGTTGCGCGCCAGCCATGCAGCGCGCTCCGCAACGTCGAGCGCGCGTTCCCCCGCCGGCGTCGCGACGCGACTGCAGGCGGCGAGCAGCGTCTCCGGCGCGCCCTTCGCTGCGATCCAGACGCCGGAGCCATCCGCGTGTACGGTCGCCATGCGCCTGGTGTCGGAATCGAACGGCACTTCGGCGAGTTCGG
>JALOQG010000411.1 GCA_025453505.1 Myxococcota bacterium
TTTTCTCGACGCATTGTGCGGCGTGGCTCGAGCATCGTGGCATCGCACCGGCAGCCGTGATCGCCGGAAGCGAGGGCGTCGAGGACGCTCCTGCCGATACCGAAGAAGCCTGCTTGCGATTCACGCGCGACCTCACCCTTCACTCGCACAAGATCTCGGCCGGGCGCGTCGACGAGCTGCGCAACGCGGGTCTTTCCGACGGCGCGATCCTCGACATCGCCTACGTCGCCGGAGTGTTCAACGGATTGGTTCGGCTCGTCACTGCGCTGGCTCCGCTTGAAGGAGCGGTGCTCGCCTGATTTGTAGTGCGGTGCATGGGCGCGAGGTGACGGCATGACGGTGGAAGGACCCCAGGTATCGGGAAAAGTATTCCGCTTCCTTTCGGCGATGCACCCGGCGCTATCCAAGGGCGAGCGTAAGCGTTACGCAGGGTACGATCCCGACAAGTGGTACGCGTGGACGCCGGATATCTCGGCCGAGTTCACCGATCTCATGCGCCGATCGCCGCGCGATTCCAGCTTCGCGCGGGGCTTCGCCTACGTGGCGCAGCGAGCGATCCCCGAGGGCGGGTATGTGCCCACGCGTACGCTGTTCGAATGCCTCGACCGTCTGCCGTCCGCGTATCGCAGCCCCGACGGCAGCGGGTTCGAGGGTCGAATGGACCGAGCCGGGCACGCGATCGTGACGTACGCGTGCATGCCGGGCTTCGCCAACGTATGCATCGCGATCCAAGGCGAGCTCACCCAACGCATTCAAGCCAGCGGGGCCCACAACGTGGTCGTCCGTCACGGCCAGACCTGCCGCGTCAACGGCGGTTCGCGTTGCGAGTTCGAGGTCGAGTGGTCGGGCGAGACCCCGCCCGCCAACGCCTACGCGATCGAAGGCAATGATTTGACCCCGGAAATGGGCGCGAGCCCGACTCCCGCGGCGAACGAAGACGCTCCGGCTGCGCCGCCGCTGCCCGAGCCGGTGACGACCACGATGTACGATCCGAACGAAACCCCGAGCGCGGCGCTCGCCACGCCGCTCACCGCCGACCTCACCGGCGAGGACTTGTTCCTCCAACTTCGTAAGCGACTGTCGGAGGCCGATCGACAGGCCCGCATGTACCAGGACGCGCGCAACGAGATCGAGCGGCTCAAGCTCGAGGTCTCGCGGGTCAAGGCACAGGCCGATTCCGAGATCGCCCGTGCAACCAAAGAGCGCGACGACGCCCTCGAGGTGGTCGCCGATCTAAAGCGCAAGGTCCGCGCTCTGGTCTCCGACGAGTGAACGCGAGGCGCCCTGCGCGCCGTGACAAGAGCACGCCGAAATAGCGCGGTTCTGCAGCGTCCGCCGGTTCCCGGCCGGGGGCCGCGGGTCGTGCTCGTTCGGCCGCGTGGCGGCTTGAACGTCGGCTCGGTCGCGCGTGTCGCCAAGAACCTCGCCGGCGGCGAGCTCTGCATCGTTGCGGGAGAGTACGACGCGGCGCAGGCGAAGCTCTTGTCCGTCCATGCCGAAGACGTGCTCGCTGCACGCCGGGAGGTGGCGACGCTGGAAGAAGCCCTCACCGGCGCCGGGGTCGTCATCGGGACGACCGCGCGGTCTGGCGCGTACCGAGATCGGACTCGCGACGTGCGCGAGCTCGCCGGCGAGATCGGTCGCGCCTGCATAGCCGCGGAAGCGGCGGGTGGGCTGCCGCCCGCCCTGGTGTTCGGCCCCGAAGACACCGGCCTTACCAACGACGACATCGCTCGCTGCCACGAGCTCGTCTACATTCCCACCGGACCCGACTACGGCTCCCTCAATCTCTCGCACGCCGTCGCCATCGTTCTCTACGAGGTCATGCGCGCGCGCATCGGCATCGCGGAGCGCCCGGAGGATCGGCCCCGCGCGTGGGGGGTCGCCGACGCCGCCTCGCTCGAGGACGCGCTCTTGGATTTCGAGCGTGGGCTGCGTGCGATCGGTTTCTTCGAGGACGAAACCGCCGCGCACATGATGCAGAGCATTCGGGCGATATTCGGACGCGCCCGGCTCGACGAGCGTGACGTCCGGATACTCCGCGGCATCGCCGGCCAGATCGACTGGTTCGCCGGCGAGGGCCATCTCGTGCTCGCCGCGAAGCGCGGCGGCCGCAGTTCGCGCGAAAAGTAAGGGCGATACCCATCTTGAATGGGCGTTCCCGCGAACGTACCCTTGCGCGAGCCGCAGCGCCGCTGCGGCTTCAAGCGTAAGGAGGGGGCGCAATGTACGTCGTGGTCGCGCGGGTCAGAGCGAAGCCGGGTCGTGGCCGCGACCTCGAGCGCCATTTGATCGAGATGGCAGACTGGGTGACGGCCAACGAGCCCGACACGCTGACGTACCTGTGCAACCGCTCGCGAACGAACTCGGACGAGTTCGTCTTCTTCGAGCGTTATTCGAGCGTGAAGGCCTTCGAAGCCCACGCCCAAAGCGACCGATTCCGCACCCTCGCCAAGCGCATCGCCGATCTCCTCGACGGGCCGGCGACCATCGAAGCTTTCGACGAGATCGCGGGGAAACGCTGATTCCGAGGATCCAGTGAGCGCGTTCGCACGAGTCATCGCCCGCCGGCCGCGCGCGTGGCTCGCCGTCATGGTCGCGATCACGGGCCTCGCCATCGCGGGGATCGGACGGCTGCAGTTCGACAGCTCGCTGCAGTCGATGACCGTGCGGGACGATCCCGAACGGTTGTTTCACGAGCAGACGGAAGCGACCTTCGGCGACGAGGAGATCGGCGTCGTCGCGGTGGTCGTCGACGACGCCTACACGGTGCCCGTCCTGCAGGCGCTGCGGACGTTGAGCGAGCAGATCGGCGCCGTCGAGGGCGTGTCTCGTGCGCTCAGCCTCGCGACCGCTTCCGACGCCGCGCGCGACGTGATCAGTCCACCGCCGCTCATGCCGCGGGGTCCGGTGACGGAAGCGGCCGTGGCGCACGTGCGCGAGCGCGTGCCCGCGAATCCCGCCTACGTGCCGCACCTGGTCGCCGCCGACGGCCGCGCCGTGGCGATCAACATCTTCTTCGCCGACAAACTGCAAGGTGCGGCGGCCGCACGCGTCGACGCGGAGATCGCGCGCATCGTCGCGGCCTACTCGGGTCCGGGAACCATCTACTTCACCGGCGTGACTCACATCCAGGCCCGCGCGGTGCAGCTGATGCGCGCGGATCTCTTGCGATTCT
>JALOQG010000412.1 GCA_025453505.1 Myxococcota bacterium
CACGTTCGCGACGCCACACCCGGCGATGCAGCAGCCGCATTCGATGCAGCGTTCGCCTTCGTAGATCGCCTGCGCGAGTTCGTCGTCCATGCGGGCCTCGGGCGCGTCGGGATCGAAGGGCGCCCGCTCGTGGATCCAGGCCTCCACACGCCGTGCCATCTCGCGGAACCAGCGGCCGGTGTCCACCGAGAGATCGCCGATCAGCTCGAACGCCGGCAGCGGGTGCAGGCGGATCACGTCGGGGAGGTCGGCGGTCAGCGTCTTGCACCCGAGCACCGGGCGGCCGTTGGCCAGCATTCCGCACGAGCCACAGATCGCCGATCGACACGCGAAATCGAATTGGAGACTCGGATCCTGCTCTTCGCGGATGCGGGTGAGCGCGAGGAAGAGCGTCATGTAGGGGCTCTCCTCGATCACGAACGTGTCCACGTGCGGGGCGACGTCCGGCGTGGTCGGGTCGAAGCGGAAGATCTCGAAGCGAAGCGTTCGAGGACCGGGCTGCGCGCGCGTTTCCATCATTCACTCCTCTGCGGGGCGGGCGGCGCGCCGGCGTGTGCGTGCCAGGCGCCCCAGCGCATTCGCGTGCCGAGCGGCTCCGCGGTTTCGAGCGCGCCCGCGCGCTGCTGTTCCTTCTCGACGCGCTCGTTGTAGGCCGCGATCGGCTCGGGCAACTCGACGCGATCTCCGTGTCCGTAGCCGCGATCGCCGGGAGGGAGGTCGAGCAGGCCCACGGGCTCGTACGCGAGCCTCGGCTCCGCGGCGTCGGCGGACCAGCGCGCGAGCGTCCGGTTCAGCCAGCGGGCGTCGTCGCGTGCGGGATGATCGGTGCGCGTGTGCGCGCCCCGGCTCTCGGTGCGCGCGAGCGCGCCGGCGGCCGTCACGGCCGCGAGTCGCAGCATGCCGCGCAGCCGCAGCGCGAGCGTCAGCTCCGGGTTCGGCCCCGTGCCTCTCGCTCGCAACACGGCACGATCGAGCTCCGCGCGCAGTCCGCGCAGCGTCGCGATCGCCTGCTCGAGCTCGCCGCCCGTCCGGAATACACCCACGCGTGTGAGCATGGTGTCGGCCATCGCGTCGCGGATCGCGTAGACGCTCGGACCCGAGCCCGCGCGATCGAGCCAGCACCGCACGAGCTTCTCCTGGTCGTGGACGAAGGCGGTCGCGAGCGAGGCCTCGACGTCGAGCGACGCGCGGGCCGCGAACTCCGACACGCGCCGTCCGACCACGCGTCCGGCGACGATCGTTTCCGCGAGGCTGTTGCCGCCGAGCCGGTTGAAGCCGTGCAGATCCCAACAGGACGCTTCGCCGACGGCGAAGAGCCCGCGCATGCCGTAGGCCTCGCCGTCCTTGTTCACGCGCACGCCGCCCATCGAGTAGTGCTGCGTCGGTCGTACCGGGATCGGCTCGCGGGCGGGGTCGATGCCGAGGAAGTCGCGGCAGATGTCCACGACCTCGCGCAGCTTGGTGTCGAGATGGCGCCGGCCGAGATGTCGCAGGTCGAGCCACAGGTGCGGGCCGAACGGGCTTTCGACGCCGTGGCCGTCGAGGATGCGCTGCATCATGTGGCGCGACACGACATCGCGGCTGGCGAGCTCCTGCTTCTCGGGCTCGAGGTCGACGAGGAAGCGGTGGCCATCGCGATCGAGCAGGTGCCCGCCGTCGCCACGGCAGCCTTCGGTCACGAGGATCCCGCTCGGCACGAGTCCGGTCGGATGGAACTGCACCGCCTCCATGTTGCCGAGCGGTACGACGCCCGTATCGAGTGCGAGCACCGCGCCGGTGCCTTCGTTGATGAGGGCGTTGGTCGTGTGCTGGCCGTAGATGCGGCCGTGGCCGCCGGTGGCGATGACGGTGGCCTTCGCGAGCAGCGCGCCGACGCGGCCCGTGCGCAGGCAGCGCACGACCGCGCCCCAGCAGCGTCCGCCCTCGTGGATCAACGCGAGCGCTTCGATGCGATCGCGCACGTCGATGCCGAGGCGCACGACCTCGCCGTCCACCGCGTAGAGCACTGCGTGTCCCGTCCCGGCCGACGCGTAGCAGGCCCGCCACTTGGCGGTGCCCCCGAAGTTGCGGTGCATGATCAGCCCCGCCTTCTCGGCGGGCTCGTCCACTTCGACCGGCTTGCCCTGGACGAAGTAGGTGTTGGTTCCGGGCCGCACGCGCGTCCACGGAACGCCCCAGTGCGCCATCTCGCGCACGGCGATCGGCGCCTCCTCGACGAAGATCCGCGCGACTTCCTGGTCCGCGCCCCAGTCCGATCCGCGAACGGTGTCGAGCCAGTGCAGCGTCGGGTCGTCGCCGTCCGCCTTCACGCAGTTGCCGAGCGCCGCCTGCATGCCGCCCTGCGCCGCACACGAGTGGCTGCGCCGCGGCGGCACCAGCGAGAGCACCACGACGTCGAGACCCGCGACGGCTGCTTCGATTGCGCAGCGTTCGCCGGCGAGTCCGCCGCCGATCACGAGAACGTCGGTGGTCGAGATCCGCTCCATTTACTCCCCCAGCAGGAACGCCAGGGGCGGGGCGACCCACCCGGCGAGGACGAAGAGCGTGAAGAATCCGAGTCCGAGGAACACGACGAGGATCGCGTGCTCGATGCGCCGCAGCGTCGCGCGCGAGAGACGCGCACCGATGCCCCACTTCACCGCGATGCGGTAGAGGCCCGCGCTCGCGTGGAACTCGACGCAGGCGAGCAGCACCGCGTAGACCGGCCACAGGCCACTGCGCACGCGCGCAGTGGAGGTCGCGGCTTCGATGCCGACGCGTTCTCCGAAGAGGCCCGTGAGCACGTCGAGGCCGACGAGCACGAGATGGAACGAGCCGAGCACCAGGATCACCATCCCGGTCCGCACCTGCCAGATCCACAGCGCGGAATCGAGATGGGGAAGCGCGACGGACGAAGCCGTCGCGCCACGCGCGCGCAGGCCCGTCGCGATCTCGCGCATGCGACGTCGCTCGCGCAGCTGCGCGGGAATCTTGCGGCTCGCGAGCGCGGCGTGGAGGAGGAACAAGGCGGAGATCGCGACGACCGTCGGCTGCGCAACGAACACGGTCTCGAGACCGGCCGCGAGCCAGTCGAAGCCGCGCGCGCCGAGCCAGATCGACGCGACGAAGAGCATGTGGCCCCACATGAAGAAGGCGAGCGCTGCCCCGGAGAGGCTGCTCGCGAGCTCCTGGT
>JALOQG010000413.1 GCA_025453505.1 Myxococcota bacterium
TCTCGCACTATGAAGACGTCCCGGCGGCGCTCCGGGACAAGATCGTCGAGGACGCCAGGGCCGAAGCGGCGAAGGCCGGATCGCACCACCACTAGGGCGGGCGCCGGCTTCCGCCGTGAAAAAGGGGAAGCCGCAAGGTGAGCGAGCGACGCCGGATCCGCCTGCAGCTGTCGCCCGAGGCCGAGCGCTACGCCCGCCGCGACGCTCCGCTCGAAGTGCGCCGGCTCGCGGCCGGCGGCGCGCTGCCGCTGCCGCCGGTCGAGCTCGTCACGGTGCTCTTCGTGCTCGCGCACGACGCCGACGCCGCGGTCAAGGATCGCGCCCGCACGAGTCTCGCGAAGCTGCCCGAGAGCGTGCTCGGCGCTGCGCTCTCCGGCGCGACGCATCCCGCCGTGCTCTCGTGGTGCGCCGACGCGTTCGGCGACCAGCCCGAACGGCTCGAGAGGATCGCGCTCAATCCGCAGACCGACGACGCGACGATCGCGCGGCTCGCCGCGGCGCCGCACAAGCGCATCGTCGACATCGTGTCGAACAACCAGGAGCGCATGCTGCGCTGCCCGGAGATCGTCGAAGCGCTCGGCACCAATCCGCTCACCGGCCGCTCCGTGATCGACCGGATCCTCTCGTTCCTCGGCCTGCAGAGGGCCGCGCACGAGGTGACGGACGAACCCGAAGAAGACCTCGACTTCGGCTCCGTCGAGCCCGTCAACGACGCCGAAGCCCGCGCATTGCTCGAGTCGCTGCTCGGCGACGACGTCTCGGCGTTCGCGCGCGAGCTGATCGACGACGGCGTCGAGGCCGACGAAGAGCTGCAGAAGAACCTGCACTCGCTGCTCCAGCGCATGACGGTGTTCGAGAAGGTGAAGCTGGCGCGCGTCGGCAATCACGAGGCGCGCTCGCTGCTGGTGCGCGACCGCAACAAGCTGGTCGCAGCCGCCGCGGTGAAGAGCCCCAAGGTGACCGAGAACGAGGTGCTGGCCTTCTCCAAGGCGCGCAACGTCAGCGACGAGGTGCTGCGCATCATCGCGCGAAACCCGGACTGGACGCGCAGCTATCAGGTCAAGCTGGCGCTGGCGGGGAATCCGAGGACGCCGCAACAAACTGCGATCAAATTCCTCAACTACCTGCAGGACCGCGATCTGCGCGGCATCATGAAGAGCCGGGACGTCCCGGCGGTGGTGACGACGCACGCGCGTCGCATCCTGCAGCGGAAGGAGAAGTGATGGCGGAGGCGAACGCGGAGCGCCGCGAGGTCAACGCGCGCATCGTGTACTGGGGCATCGAGGGCGCCGGCAAGGAGTCGAACCTGCGTGCGATCCACGGCAAGCTGCGGCCCGATCACCGCGGCCGCCTCGAAGCCGTGCCGACCTCGCTCGACCCGACCGTTTGCTCCTACCGGCTCCCGATCGAACTCGGCGAGATCGCCGGTGTGCGCACGCGCATCCAGATCGTGGCGGTGCCGGGCGGCCCGGAACAGGCGCCGACCCGCAAACAGCTGCTCGACCGCGTGGACGGCGTCGTGTTCGTGGTGGACGCGCGCCGCGACCGCATCGACGACAACGTCGCCGCCTTCGAGGAGCTGCGCACGGCGCTCGCCGCGTACGGGCGCTCCCTCGAAGACGTTCCGCTGGTCGTCCAGTACAACCATCAAGACGAGTCCGATCCGTTCGTGCTCGAGGAGCTGCACCGCAAGCTCGACGTCCGCGGCGCCGCCGCCTTCGAAGCCAAGGCGAGCGACGGGACGGGCGTGCTTCCGACGCTGACCACGATCTCGAAGCGCGTGGTGCGCCAGCTGCGCGAGAACGAAGGCGCCGCTCCTGCACCCGGGCCGCTCCCGGACCGCGTCGAACCGGCGCCGCCGACGCGCGAGCAGCCCGCCTCGCGCGACGCGATCACCGCACGCGCGGTCGCCGCGCCGGCGGCCGCTCCCGCTCCCGCGCCCCTGCCCCTCGCGACCCCCGAGCCGCTGCTGATCGACGATCTCGAGCAGGCGGCGCTCGACGACGCCGAGCTGCTCGACGAACGCGACGACGCAGTCTCGCGTGCGCAAGGCCTGCTCGACGCATCGTGGTCGGAGCTCGCCGACGATCTCGACATGCCCGACGGCATGGACGAGGCCCCGCTCGGCCCGACCGACTTGGCCGACGGCTGGCACGTGGTCTCCACGGGCATGCCCGAGATCGTGGGCGCCGCGACGCTCCAGATTCCGCTCGTCGTCGCGGACGCCGTGGGGCGCGAGCTACGGTTCCGCCTCACCGTCGCGCTGGATCCCCTGCTCGACGAATGAGGTGAACGATGCGGCGCCGGATCGCGCTCGACGGCATCACCGACGACGCGATCCGCATCCTGCCCGAGCTGGCGGCGCGCCCCGACCTCGAGCTGGTCCGCATCTACGACCCCGACGCGCGCGTCCGGCTCCGGCGTCTCGCCCTGCTCGAGCCGATGGCCGGCGCGCTTCTCCAGCGTCTGCTCACCGACGAGCCCGCCGCGCTCGCAGGCCTCGAGGTCCTGAGCTCGGAGGAAGCGATCGCGCTGTGTCCCGATGCGGCCTCCGCTCGCTCGGCGGGCGCCGCGCAGGCCGAGCTGCTGCAGGCGATCCGCGACGTCGCCGACGCGGTCGAGCTCGCGGCCGCGACGGAGTCGCTCTTCGCGCGCCTGCTGGAGGTCGCCGTGGCCGCGACGCAGGCGACGGGCGGATCGCTGTTGCTCGTCGAGGAGGCCGCCTTGCGCGTGCGCGCCGCGGTGGGGCTCGAGCCGGAACTGTGGGCCAAGGTACGCCTGCCGATCGGCGCCGGGCTCGCGGGCCGCGCCTGGGCCGAGGCGCGCCCCTTCACGGTGTCGGGACGCGCGGATCCCTCGCACTTCGAGATCGCGCACGAGCGCCACGACGTCGCGAGTGCGCTCCTCGTCCCGCTCGCGCACACCGCTTCCGTGCGTGGCGTCCTGTGCCTGCACCACGCGACGGAGGTCGAGCGTTTCGCGTCGGCGGACCTCGAGCTGGCGGACGCGCTCGGCGCGGCGCTGGGACGCGTGATCGAACGCGCGCTCGCGATGCGGGAAGCGGAGCTCGGCGCGGAGCGGAGCGCGCTCGCACGATCCGTCGAGCGTGCGCTCGCAACGTCTTCGTCGCCCGCGGAACGCGACGTGGCCTTGTGTC
>JALOQG010000414.1 GCA_025453505.1 Myxococcota bacterium
GCTGCCCGCACCGGCGGGCCCGTTCCAGCTCGTGCTGCGCCTCTACGAGCCGAAACAGCCTGCCATCGACGGCACCTGGCAACCCCCCGCAATCCAACGCACCGATTGACCACCGCCTCCGCCAACCCGAGCCGCCCACTTCCCGCGTAGCGAGCCAACGGCGAGCGGCGAGCCCCCATGAGGCTCGCGTTCGCCCGAGCAACCCGCCGGATCAACGCTCCTCCCGCGTAGCGAGCCGCAGGCGAGCGGCGAGATCCATGAGGCTCGCGTTCGCCCGAGCAACCCACCGGATCAACGCTCCTCCCGCGTAGCGAGCCGCAGGCGAGCGGCGAGATCACTAAGGCCGGATCACGTAGAACGCGTTGACCGGGTGGCCCAGGTCGATCGCCTCGAAGTGCGAGAAGCCGGCCGCGCGCGCCATCTCCTCGGCGAGTCCCGGGTGCAAGCCGAGCGTGCCGAGGCCGAGGCCGCCCGGCTCCGAGAGCGCCGACGACATGCACGTCAGCACCGACGTGCCGTACATCATCGCCGCCATCGGATTGCGCGCGACGTTCTCCTCGTAGCTCGCGTGCGCCTTGATGTCGGCGACGAACCAGGTGCCGTCGTCGGCGAGCGCGCGCCGCACGCTCTTCATCACGCCGGCCGGGTCGGTCATGTCGTGCAGGCAGTCGATGCTGAGGATGAAGCCGAAGCGGCCGTCCGCCGGAAGCGGATCGGAGCTGGCGTCGTGGAAGCTCGCGTTCGTGACGCCGGCGGCCTTGCGATTCTCCTCGGCGCGTTCGAGCGCGTGCTGCGAGATGTCGTAGCCGTGGAACGACGACGCCGGGAACGCCTTCGCCATCTCGAGCAGCGCGATGCCCGCGCCGCAGCCGACGTCGGCGGCCTGGATGCCGCTCTTCAGCTTCTCGACGACGCCCGGCACGCGCGGCAGCGCGAGCGGCACGAGCAGCGCGCGGAACCAGGGCGCGAGGCCGCGCTCGATGCCGCGCGCGCCCTCGGGTCCGAGCGCGTCGTAGGGAAGGCCGAGTCCGGTCTGGAACGAGGCGGGCAGCTTCTCCGCGAGCGCGAGCATCTGCGGCAGCTGCGAGAAGAAGCCGACGCCGTTGGCGGGATGCTTCTCGTCGGCCAGCACCGCGACGCCTTCGGGCGAGAGCTCGAAGCGGCCGTCGCCGCGATGCTCGAGCACGCCTGCCGCACCTTGCTGGTGCAGCCACTCGCGCACCCAGCGCTCGCTGAGCTGCGTGCGCTCGGCCAGCTCGGCGGAGTTCAGCGGGCCCGCGCCGGCGAGCGCGTGATAGAGCCCGAGCCGGTCGCCGAGATAGATCATCGCCGACGTCATCGCGCCGCCGAGCGCGCCGAACACGCCGTTGATGTAGTGCTTGAAGCGTTCCGGATCGATCGCCTGGCTCATCGCTGTCTCCTCGCTCGGTTCGAGCGGGCGCAGCATCGTCCGCTTCGCCGCGATCGGCAACGCGGGGCGCGGTAGAGTGCGCCCGTGTCCGAGCACGCCGCCGAGCATCTCTCCGCCGCCGAGCAGCGCTTCGAGCGCGTGCGGCGCACGACGGGTCTCGTGCTCGGACCGCTCGCGTTCGCGCTGCTGCTCGTGTTTCCGATCCCGGCGCCGAATCCCGAGGCCGCGCGGCTGGCGGCGGTGCTCGCGTTCGCGCTCGTGTGGTGGATCACCGAGGCGGTGCCGATCCCCGTGACCGCGCTGCTCGCACCCGCGCTCGCGGTCGTGCTCGGCATCGGCACGGCGACCCAGATCTTCGCGGCGTTCGGCGATCCGATCGTGTTCCTGTTCCTCGGCGGCTTCGTGCTCGCGGAGGCGATGGTCACGACCGGCCTCGATCGCCGCGTCGCGTTCGCGATCCTCGCGCAGCCGAGCGTCGCGGCGACGCCCGCGCGCCTGCTGATCGGTTTCGCCGTGCTGACCGCGGGCGCGTCGGCGTGGATGAACAACACCTCGACGACGGCAATGCTCTTCCCGATCGGTCTCTCGGTGCTGACGACGCTCGCGCGCCAGGCCGGCCGCAACGCGACGCGCCTGCGCTTCGGCACCGCGCTGATGCTGATCCTCGCGTGGGCGTCGTCGATCGGCGGCATCACGACGCCCGTCGGCTCGTCGCCGAACCTGATCGTGCTCGGCCAGCTCCAGGAGCTGGCGGGGACGCGCGTCCCGTTCTTCCACTGGATGGCGGTCGCGACGCCGATCGCCGTCGCGATGGTCGCCTTCCTGCTGCTCTACTTCCGCTTCGCGCTGCCGCCCGATCTGCCGCCGGCCGCCGACGCCGGCGACCGCATCCGCGCCGAGCGCGCGGCGTTGCCCGCGATGTCGCGCGCCGAGAAGAACGTGCTCTTCGCGTTCTGCGTCACCGTGTCGCTGTGGGTGCTGCCGGGCCTGCTCGCCGTCGCGCTCGGGACGGATGCACCGCTCGCGCTGCGCGTGCAGCGGCTGCTGCCCGAGCCGGTCAGCGCGCTGCTCGGCGCGTCGCTGCTCTTCGTGCTGCCCGTCGA
The DNA here is from genome assembly GCA_025453505.1 of Myxococcota bacterium. Lineage (GTDB taxonomy): Bacteria > Myxococcota_A > UBA9160 > UBA9160 > PR03 > PR03. Next base: position 2,515 of record JALOQG010000414.1, read on the forward strand.
GTGGAAGGCGCGCCGCATGACGATCGAGTGGCGCGACGTCGCCCGCATCGACTGGGGCACCCTGATGCTCTTCGGCGGCGGCCTCGCGCTCGGCGGCGCGATGTTCCGCACGGGCCTCGCCGCGTCGATGGGCGAAGCGCTCGTCGCGTGGACCGGCAGCGACTCGCTCGTCGCACTCACGTGTCTCTTCTGCTGGATCTCGATCGTGCTGACCGAGACCACCTCCAACACCGCGACGGCGACGATGCTCGCGCCGCTCGCGATCGCCTCCGCGCAGGCCGCCGGCGTGAGCCCCATCCCGCCCGCCATGGCGATCGCGTTCGGCGCCGGCATGGCCTTCATGCTGCCCGTCTCGACCCCGCCCAACGCGATCGTCTACGGCTCCGGCGCCGTCCCGATCACCGCGATGGCGCGACACGGATTCGTCGTCGACCTCGCGAGCGCGGCGATCATCCCCGTCGGCGTCCTCGTCGGGTGCCGGTGGGTGGGGTTGGGATAGGAGTCGCGGAAACCGGCAAACGACGTTCCGTGTCTCATTCTGCGAAGAAATCCCGAAGTCCTTCGCGTCCGCAAGATCCAGCCGGCCTTCCCCGGCGCCGCCGCCGGGACGATCTCCATCACTTCCGAAGACGGCAGCGAACG
>JALOQG010000415.1 GCA_025453505.1 Myxococcota bacterium
AGCGACGCGCCGGCGGCGCGCAACAGGCGCCGGAGCTCGCGCGTGAGCCGCTTCGCTCGCAACACGTCGTACGCGTGGAAGCGACGCTGGAGACAGATCGTGTCTCCCGAGCCGAGCGACACGCGATTGCGCGGCTGCGGCAGGTCTTCGATCGATCCGACGAGCAATAGCGCCCGCTCGTGCAGCGCGCGCGCGAGCCGCTGCGGAATCGGCAGGGGCGCGTGTTCGGCGAGGCTGAGCGGCCCCGGTACCGGCACCACCTGCGCATAGCCGAGCTTGTGCTCGAATCCGGGCGTCCCGAGATAGAAGTCGGAGAGGCCGACCTGCTTGGCGAAGCGCTGCGCCGCGCCCGTCGGGCGCGCGAAGATACCGATCGCCGCGGCGCCGAGATGACACATGTGATTGCGGCCGACCTGGTTGCTGCGGCCCGTGAGACCGGAGCGCAGCAGCAGGACGGGGGTTCCGATCGCTCCGGCGGCGAGCAGGTAGACGCCCGCGCGCAGCAGCTCGCGCTCGCCGGTCGCACGGTCGCGCAGCCACACGCCGCGCACCCGGCCGCCGATCACTTCGAAGCGCTCCGCCTCGCAGTGTTCGCGCAGGACGAGATCGTGATCGCGCCGCGCGGGGTCGATGGCGCGCGTGACGCTCGACGCGCGCGCGCCGTTCGGGCACGCGTAGCCCGGGCACGTGGGACAGCGCAGACACCGGTCCGCGTCGATCGCAAGCGGCAACGGGAAGGGCGCGAGGCCACGGTCGCGCCACGCATCGGCGAGACGCCGCGAGATCGGCTCGAAGGGCGCCGCGGGCTGCGCATAGGGCCGCTGGCGGCGTCCGAGATGCGGCATCGCCGCACTGGCGTCGCCCGCGACGCCGTACAGATCCTCGGCGCGATCGAAGTACGGCCGCATCGCCTCGTACGCGATCGGCCATTCCCACAGATGCCGCGGGATGCGATCGCCGTAGTAGCGGCCCGGTTCGAAGTCGGAAGGGCCGGGCCGCAGCAGCGCGGCGCCGTAGAGCGACGTGCTTCCGCCGAGCACGCCGCCACTGATCGGACGCGTCCGCACGGCATTGACGTAGATCGCGCGGTCGTCGCACGCCGCACGATCGATCAGCATCTGGCCTTCGTCCTGACCGGAATCCGCGGCGTCGAAGCGGCGGCCGCGTTCGACGAGCAGGACGCGCTTGCCCGCGCGCGCCAGTTCCGCGGCGGCAGTGCCACCGCCCGCGCCGCTGCCGATCACGATCGCGTCGAAGTCCATCACGGTCCCCGCGTGACGATGCCGGCGGCCAGCAGGTACAGCGCAGCGCTGCCCGCGACGACGCAGACGTGGAAGAGTTCGTGGAACGAGAAGACCCGCGGCCACAGACGCGGCCGCTCGGTGAGGAACACGAGCGCGCCGATCGCGTAACAGCCGACCGCGAGCAGCGCGAGCTGGCCGGGCGCGCCGGGAAAGCGGGCCGAGAAGCCGAGCAGCGCGGGAATCGCGAGCGCGGCCTGCGCGATCTGCACGGGGATCGACGCGCGCTCGTGGATCTGCGGCAGGAACGCCTTCTGCGCGACGCCGAGCGCCGCGATCGTCCACACGGCGGCGACGACGAACTCGCGCAGCTCGCCGCCCCCGAGTAGCGCGAGCGGCGTCACGGAGCCGGCGATCGCGACGAAGATCATCGCGTGATCCGCCCGCTGCATGCGGCGTTTCCAGCGTGGCGACCAGGGCAGCGAGTGATACGACGCGCTGACGAGATAGAGGCCCATCTGCGTCGCCGCGAACACGACGAACGCGATGCGCAGCGTCGGCTCGATCGCGTCGCGCAGCAGGAAGTGCAACGCGACCGAGAGCGAGAGCAGCGCCGCGCCACCGTGCAGCACGCCCCGCACCGGATTGTGCAGAGGGCCCAGCATCACCCGATCCATCGCGTGAGACATGCATCCCCCTTCCGTTCGCCGGGGGGCGACTCACGCGGGGAAGGCTATGCGGCGTCGATGACGGGACGGTTCGGAGCGGGAGACGTTTCGCGCATCACGCGGAAGGCATCTGGAGACCGGCCGAGAGGCCGCCGTCCACCGCGATCGCCGCCCCCGTGACGAAGGAGGCGTCGTCGCTGGCGAGGAAGCAGACGAGATTCGCCACCTCGTGCGGCTCTCCGATGCGCCGGAGTGCGTGCGACTTGCCGATCGTGTCGACGAGCCCGGGCTGGTCGAAGCCGCCGAGCATCGCCGTGCGGATCACGCCGGGACACACGGCGTTCACACGAATGCCAAACGGGCCCATCTCGAGGGCGGCGGTGCGGGTCATGCCGACGACGGCGTGCTTGGTCGCGGCGTACGAGCCGAGCGCCGGCGTCCCGATCAGGCCCGCGACGCTCGCCGTGTTGACGATGCTGCCGCGCGCCGGGCCCGCGTTGCGCATCATCGCCTGGATGCCGTGCTTGAGTCCGTAGAAGACGCCGTGCACGTTGACGTCGATCAGGTTGCGGTGTTGCGCGTCGTCCATGCCGGCGAGCGGGGCGTGGAGTTCGATGCCGGCGTTGTTGAAGAGCACGTCGAGACGACCGAATTCGGTGACGGCGTGGTCGACGAGCGCCTTCACGGCGTCGGAGTCGCGCACGTCGGTGGGCTGGAACGCGCCGCCGATCTCCTTCGCGACGCCGGCGCCGTCCTGCAGGTCGCCGATCAGCACCTTCGCACCCGCCGCCGCGAAGAGACGGGCCGTGGCCGCGCCGATCCCCGAAGCGCCGCCCGTCACGATCGCCACCTTGCCGCCGAGATCGTTCATCTGCCCCCCTCGCGGCGTCGATCGTGAAACCACGGACGACGCGCGGCGGCATGGTAACCGCCCGGGGGCGATGCGGGTGCGGCCGGTGCAGGCAGCGACGCCTCGTCCGGCCGCTCCGCCTCACGCCGCCACCGGCCGCGACGCGCCGGCGCGCACTTCTCGCAGCACGAGATAGAAGAGCACGCCGAACGATCCGAAAAAGACGGTCGCGACGACGAAGGGCCACGGATTGATTCCGCGAGCGCGGCCGTCCGCGACCATCCAGAAGCAGCCGAGCAGGCAGACGATCACCAGGTCGGCGAAGACCTGCGCACCGGCCCAGCTCTGGAAGTGCGGTTCGAAGATGCCGAGATAGCCGACGTCCATCA
>JALOQG010000416.1 GCA_025453505.1 Myxococcota bacterium
CGAAGCGGGACGCGTCGTCTACCGGAACATCAAGAAGGTCGTCCTCTATCTCTTCTCGACGTCGATGGCCGAGGTGCTCGTGCTGCTGTTGGCGCTGATCCTCGGCTACCCCGCTCCGCTCGCGGCGGTGCAGATCCTCTGGATCAACCTGGTCACCGAGGGCACGGTGACGGTCAACCTCGTGATGGAGCCCGCCGAGGGCGACGAGATGCGGCGGGCGCCGATCTCGCGCAGCGAGCCGCTCCTCACGCGGATCCTGCTGCGCCGGATGTGTTTCATGACGCCGGCCATCGCGGCCTCCACGCTCGGATGGTTCATGTATCGCCTCTCGGTCGGACTGCCGTTTCCGCAGGTGCAGACCGAGACCTTCACCGTGCTCGCCGTCTGCCAGTGGTTCAACGTGCTGAGCTGCCGGTCGGAACGCCGTTCGGTGTTCGGCATGAGCCTCTTCCGCAATCCGTGGCTGATCGGTGGCCTGCTCCTCTCCAACGTGCTCCACGCCGCCGTCGTGTTCCTGCCGCCGCTCAACGCGGTCTTCCATACCGTGCCGATCCGCCTGCAGGAGGTTCTCGCCATCGGCGCCGTCGCGAGCCTGGTCCTCTGGGTGGAGGAGCTGCGCAAGCTCTTCGTGCGGCGGCGCGATCACCGCATCGCGCGCGCGGCGGCGCTGCAATGACGTACGTGCTCGTGTTCGTCGCGAGCGGTGTCGTCGTCGTGTTCGCGGGCGTCGCGCTCGCGCGCCACGCGGACACCATCGCGGAGGCGACCGGGATCGGCCGGCTGTGGATCGGGTCGGTCCTGCTCGCGGGTGCGACGTCGCTACCGGAGCTGACGACGGACGTGTTCGCGGTGCGCTTCGATGCGGCCGATCTCGCGGTCGGCGATCTGTTCGGATCGAGCATGGCCAACATGGCGATCCTCGCCATCATCGGACTGATGCCTCCGCGCGGGCGCGTGCTCCGCGAAGCGGCGCTGGATCACGGGCTCGCGGCGAGCCTGGCGATCTCACTCAACGCGATGGCGGCGGCGCTCGTACTCCTCCGGCCCGAGGCGTCGCTCTGGGGTGTCGGGCCCGGGTCGGTCGTGCTCTTCGTCGGATACGTCGCGGGAACGCGATCCGTCTATCGTCACGCGGCGCGCGACCGGATCGCGGCGGCCGCTCCGGCGCGGGCATCGCGCGCGGTTCTGCGCGGCGCGGGCATCGGCTTCGGCGTGGCGGCCGCTGCGGTGCTCGCCGCCGCACCGGCCTTCGCGTGGTCGGCGAAGGGCATCGCGGAGGTCAGCGGGCTCGGCAACACGTTCGTCGGAACCTGGCTCGTCGGTCTCGCGACCTCGCTGCCGGAACTCGTGGCGTCGATCGCGGCGGTCCGGATGGGCGCGTTCGATCTCGCCGTCGGCAATCTGTTCGGCTCGAACGCCCTGAACATGGCGATCTTCTTCGCGCTGGATCTCGCGCAGCCCGGCAGCCTCTTCGCGGCGCTCGACCCGAACCACGCGCTGTCGGCGCTTTCGGCCGTCGTGCTGATGGGCCTCGGCCTGGCCGCGATCGTGTACCGGGCGCAGCGCCGCTTCGCGATGCTCGAGCCCGACGGCTTCCTGATCCTCGCCGCCTACGTCGTCTCGATCTGGCTGCTGTACCTGCGCTCGGCCGCGACCTGACCCTTCGCGCCTGCCGTCGCGCTCAGCTCGCTCGCGCCTGCAGCATCTCGCGGAGCGTGCTCGTGTCCCGCTGCGCCGGCTGCGTGGTCTCGACGAAGTCGCGCAGCAGCTCCGCGAAGCGGAGCGGGTGCTCGACGTGCAGGAAGTGTCCCGCGCCCTCGAAGATCTCGAGGCGGCTCTGCGGCAGCAGCTCGTGCGTCGCATGCGCATGCGCGACCGGGATGATGTCGTCGCGGTCGCCCCAGACGATCATCGTCGGGATGTGGGCGGCGAGGTAGAGGCGGTCGCGCGCGCTCACGGTCTGGCCGCCCGGGTCGATCACCGCGCGCACGGTGCGGATGAAGGCGTGGCGGTTGGGCGTCTCGGTGAGCGACGCGTAGGCGTTCCACATCTCGGCGATGTGCGGCGCACGAACGCCGCGATCGCGGAAGAAGCGCATCACCTTCTCGCCGGCCCTTCGCGCGAAGCGTGGGAAGAGCGGCGGGATCACGTATTCGGCGCCCGGCAGCGTGAGCGCGCGCAGCACCCAGCTGACCTCGCGGCCGAGACCGCCGCTCGCGACCAGCACGAGGCGCTGGCAGAGCTCCGGATGCTGATACGCGAGCTGCATCGCGACGCCGCCGCCGAGCGACTGCCCGACCAGCGTCGCGCTCTCGATGCCGAGCGTTCCCACCAGCAGATCGCGCAGACCGCTCGCGTAGGCGCCGAGCGAGTAGTCGCCCATCGGCTTGGCCGATTCGCCGTGTCCGAGCAGATCGGGCGCGATCACGGTGTGGTCGCGCGCGAGGATCTTCATGACCTCGCGCCACGTGCGCGAAGAGCCGGCCATTCCGTGGATGAGCAGGATCACGGGACCCTTGCCCGCCATGCGGTAGCGGACGTCGTGGCCGTGGATCCGCGCGTGTCGAAGCTGCAGAGGCATGTTGCACCTCACCGTATCCGTATTTGGCGAACCTAGCGCTCGGGTCGCGACCAGCCGCGGTGTCGGCCAGCCGATCGAGTCCCAGCGCGTCACGTCACGGTGGGCGACGTCAGTTCGGCCAGTAGATGAACTCGTCGTCGGGCGCGTCGGGCTCCGCCAGCGTCTGGTCGACGTTGACCGGAATCTCGGCCAGCGACGGCCACAGCGATCCCGCCTGTTCGGCGTCGTGCGCGTCCAGTGCGCGCCGCATCGAGGCGACGCGCTCGGGCTCGCGCTCCGCGAGATTCGTGCGTTCGGTCGGATCGTTCTCCAGGTCGAAGAGCCACGTGGTGCCCGGCGGCCGTTCGTTGACCTGCAGCTTCCAGCCGTCGATGCGCGCGGCGCGATAGTGGCCGGATCGCCAGAAGAGCGCGCGGTGCGGCTCGCCCTCGCGTTCGCCGCGGACGAAGGGCACGAGGTCGACGCCGTCGATCGCGCGATCGCCGGGCAGCGGCACGCCCGCCGCGGCGGCGGCGGTGGCGAAGATGTCGAAGCCCTGCACCGGCGCCTCGTAGACGCCGCCGCCCTCGAAGAAGGAGATCTTCCAGCCGCGGAACGGATCGTTCACGTCGGGCAGGCCGATGTAGTTGGGCGCACCGTTGTCCGACGTGAAGAAGACGAGCGTGTTCTCCTCGAGACCGTTCGCGCGCAACGCGTCGAGCACGCGCCCGACGCCGCGATCGAGGGCGCGGAGCATCGCGGCGTAGACCCGCGTGCGGTGATCGGGGATGTGGGAGAGCGCGTCGTAGTCGGCGCGCGTCGCCTGGAGCGGCGTGTGCGGCGCCCAATGCGCGAGATACAGGAAGAACGGACGGTTGGCGTTGGCCTCGATCACCCGTACGGCTTCGTCGGTGTAGGAGTCGGTCAGGTAGCCGGCCGGCGCGAAGACGGGGCCGCCGTTGAACGACGCCGCGTGCTTGAGCGCGCGCCACAGGAAGCGGTCGATCGGATCGAAGTCCTGCTTCGAGTTCACGACGTCCGGGTGATCGACGGGCAGGTAGAGCCCGTTCGCCATCAGCAGGCTCTCGTCGAAGCCCTGCTGGTGGGCCGCCATCCCGTTCTCGCCGC
>JALOQG010000417.1 GCA_025453505.1 Myxococcota bacterium
GTCCACCGTCTCGTAGTGCGTGTGGTCGATCGTCACCTGCTTCACGCTCATCAGCGTCGAGTTGTATTCGACCACCTGCGAGAGCTGCCAGCCGGCCGACACGTTGACGTTGCAGCGCGCCGCGACCGCGAGACCCGCGCCGAAGACCGGACCGCGCAGCATGTCGGCGACGATGTGCATCTGCTCGCCGCCCGTCAGCTTCTTGCACTCGTTGGTGAAAGCCTTCACGTCGTCCTTCGTCTTGAAGCGGTTGAAGCGCTTCTGGTCGATGCCGACGATGCCGAGCTTCTCGAGCGCGGCGCGGCGCTCCGGCGTACCCGAGCAGAAGAAGGCGTTGTGGCCCTCGCTCTTCGCGAGCATCAGGAAGCACTCGCCGACGCCGCCGCCGAACGAGAGCACGTTCAGGATGGCCTTCTTCTCGCGCGACACCTTGACGCGATACATGCCGAGCGCGCGGCGCCACATGTGGTACGCCGTCGGCGCGCGCAGCGGCAGCGCCGCGATCTCCCACAGGTCGAGCCCGCATTCGAGCGGCGCGCGGACCAGCTGCCATTCGCCGACCACGGCCTCCTCGCCGTACCAGCCGATGGAGTCCGGCTGGTCGTAGGCCCAGATGCGCAGCGGGTAGCCGTAGATGTCGGGCTCGCCGTTGCAGTGCGTGATCACGACGTCGCCCGGCGCGAACTTCGTGACCTGCGCTCCGACGGCCACGACCTCGCCGACCGCCGAGTTGCCCGGGAAGATCTTGCCGCCGCGGATGTCGGCGATGTTGACGGTGTCCGCGAGCGCGGCGTGGTTGATGTTGTGCTCGCCCGACACCGCGAGGATGCGCAGGTGCACGTCCGTCGCGCCCATCGGGCGGAGCTGGGCCTCGTCGAGCTTGACGACGCGCGAGATGTCGAAGGCGTCCGAGTCGCCGGCGACGCGCTTCTGCTCGGCGGCGATCGAGTCGGTGCTGATGGAATAGGCTCGGGGCATCGGGGGGTCTCCGTGTTTTCGGCGGGCCGCATCATAGCGGCGCGCAGCGGAAGGTCCGGCGCGCGGCGTCGAGGAAGGGAACGCGCTCCTCGCCGTCGATCAACGTGCGCGTGAGCACGATGCCGCGCGTCGTCGGCGCTTCGACCACGCGCGCGCCGGGCGGCGCGTTCGCCTGCGCCCCGGCCTTCACCAGCACGAGATCGACGCGCGCGCCGTCTCCGCCCGCGTCGCGGTCGTCAACGACGAAGAAATTGTCGGTGTTCGCCGCGAAGAGCGAAAGCGACCAGTAGCCCGCGTCGGGCACGTCGGCCGTGAGGCGCACCGGGCCGTCACCGAGATCGAAGGCGCACGACGCGTAGAGGAGATCGGGACTCGGACGCACGATGGCACGCGACGTCGCGTCGACGCGCGGCGGGAAATGGGCGGCGTTGACGCCGCCCGCCTCGATCATGCGCCGCATCGCCTCGGCCATGATCACGCGCGGCACCGACCACACCACCGCGAGGTGCACGGCCGCCGCCAGCGCCAGCGCCGCGAATGTCCAGGGCCATGCGCGCCTCATCCGCACGCCTCCGCTTCGATCGCCGGAAGCGGCGTCGTCGCCGGCGCCGCCGCGACTTCGGGCGCGGGCTGGTAGAGGCGAAGCGTCAGCGAGAACGGCGCATCCGGTTCGCGCGTACCGATCGGGAGCGGATTCGGCGCCGGAGCGGAACGTCCCGCGGCGATCGTGAAGCCGCCGTCCGCATCGCGCGCGACGCTCGTCTTCGAGATCGACCAGCGGTTCTCCGGATTCGGAATCAGGTAGTGATCGGCGCCGTAGGCCGTGATGCTCCACCAGCGCGCCGAGGGATCGCGTCCCGTGATCCGGTAGCAGTGGCTCGAACGCAGCGGCGCACCCGCGGCGTCGGTGAACGCGGTGAAGTAGAGCGTCTCTTCGGGCGAGAGCGCGAGCAGCCCCGCGATCGCGACCGCGGCGCGCGTCCACGGATCCGCCGCCGCGGTGCCGATCTTCGTGTTCGTCGCCCATGGACCGTTGCGGATGCCGGCGCCCTGGACGGTGCGGCCGACGACGAGCGCTGCCGAGCCGACGCCGATCAGCAGACCGAGCATCACGACGACCGCCGTCATCACACCGCGCCGCATGCGATGGCCCTCCGCTGGCGCGCAACCTATCCCAGGCTCGTCTTGATCGCCTGCCGGAAAGGCGATACGGTGCGCGCCCTTACGCGAGGTCCCCCCGATGCGATTCTACGAGTACGAGTCGAAGGCGCTGTTCCAGCGCCACGGCATGCCGCTCGGCAAGAGCGGACTCGCGCGCAGCGCGGCCGACGCGAAGCGCATCGCCGGCGAGATCGGCGCCGCGGTCGTGCTCAAGAGCCAGGTGCTCTCGGGCGGCCGCATGAAGGCGGGCGCCGTCCAGTTCGCGGACACGCCCGACGAGGCGGCGAAGCACTACGAGACGATCGTCCCGATCCTCGTGAACGGCCAGAAGTGCCGCGCCGTGCTGGTCGAGGAAAAGACGCCCGTCGCGCAGGAGTACTTCGCGGCGATCACCTGGGACGGCCGCCGCAAGTGTCCCGTGCTCGTGTTCTCCGACATGGGCGGCATCGACATCGAAGAGGTCGCGGAGACGCACCCCGAGCACGTCTCGAAGACCCACTTCTCGTCGCTCTTCCCGATCACGCCGCGCATCGCGAAGGAAGCGATCGCCGCGACCGGCGTCACGGGCGACGCGCTCACGAAGCTGACGCCGATCGTGTTCGAGCTGATGCGCGTGTTCCTCGCCTACGACCTGACGCTGGCGGAGATCAATCCGCTCGCGCGGCTCGCGGACGGCCGCTTCGTCGTGCTCGACGGCCACATCGACATGGAGGCCGAAGCGCGCGGCAAGCACAAGAAGCTGCTCGCCGACCTCGGCATCGGCAACGACGAGACGCGCCAGGCGCGCGAGGCGACGCCCTTCGAGATCGCCGGCGCGGCCGTCAACGCGCAGGACCACCGCGGCGTCGCGGGCAACGTCGTCGAGTTCGACGGCAACCTCGGCCTCGTGATCGGCGCCGGCGGCGGCTCGCTCACGCTCTTCGACGCGGTCCGCAAGCACGGCGGCAAACCGGCCAACTACTGCGAGATCGGCGGCAATCCCTCGGTCAACAAGGCCAAGGA
>JALOQG010000418.1 GCA_025453505.1 Myxococcota bacterium
TCTGGAGGACGAATACGTCGCCTTCCTGCCGCAGGTCGATGCTCGCCATGGCGTCTCCGAGTTCGGGGCGACGGTGGCGTCGCGTTCCTCGTTCCGCTCCCGCCGCGTCACACTAGCCGCACGCGTGGGGTTCGAGCCACGCGACAGTCGAGGAGACCTCGTCTACAAACGGCGTTCGGGGTGAGAGCGGGAGCGAGACGATGCTCGACCGCCTCGAGGAGATCGTTCGAGACGACGCGGAACTCGCCGGCCGGCTGCTGCGCATGCGCGCGTTCTCGCGCCGCGTGCGCACGCGCGAGTACCACCTGACCAACGCCTGCAACCTGCGTTGCAAGGGCTGCTGGTTCTTCGAATACGACTACGACACCACCACCCGCGAAGCGCGCTCGCCCGAGTCGTGGCGCCTCTTCGCGAAGGAGCAGGCGGCGCAGGGCGTCACGCACTCGCTGATCATCGGCGGCGAGCCCGCGCTGTTCCCGGATCGCGTCGCGGCGTTCGTGGACGCGATGGAGTTCGTGACGATCTCGAGCAACGGCCTGCGCCGCTTCCCGCGCGAGGGCTTCGAGAACGTCGCGGTCGCGCTGACGCTCTTCGGCGGCGGCCCGCTCGACGACGCGCTGCGCGCCGTGCGCCCGAGCGGCCGCACCTTCACGGGCCTCTTCGACACCGTACTGCGAAACTACCGGGACGATCCGCGCGCGCACTTCATCTATGCGATCACGGCGGACGGCATCGAGCACATCGAGCCGACCGTCGAGCGCATCCGCGACAACGGCAACCGCGTCACCTTCAACTACTACAGCCCCTACGGCTCGGAAGCGCCCGCGGACGCGCGGGATCGCGAGGAGCGGCTGCTCGACGAGGCGCTGCGCGTGCTCGCCGCGCACCCCGAGACGGTGGTCGTGACGCCGGCGTACCTGCGCACGATCGTCACGGGCCGCTCGCACTGGGCGGAATGGGGCTACGACGTGTGTCCCACGGTCAGCCGCTCGCATCCGGCGCACGCGGCGCGGCTCGCGAACGGGCATCCCGTGCTGCCGGGCTTCGAGTCGTACGCGGCGGACCAGCAGACGATCAACTTCTGTTGCGCCTCGGCGCAGTGCGGCCAGTGCCGCGATTCGCAGGCGATCTACTCGTGGCTGCTGATCAGCATGCCGCACTTCCTCGACTCGAAGGAACGGCTTTGCGAGTGGATCGACCTCGCCGAGCACTACTGGCGGCAGTTCGTGTGGACGCCGTATCGCGACGCCGAACTCAGCCCGTCCGCGTGAGCCGCGCGGCCAGCACCTTGTAGGCGAGCAGCGCCGCGAAGAACACGCCGATCAGCGCGACGCCGCGCCAGAACGCGCGATCGACGGCGCGATCGAGCGCGGACGATCCCGAGAGCGTCTCGATCTCGGTCGCGAGGCCGCGCAGTTCCGTGGCCGCCGTGCCGATCGACTGCGCGGCGTCGCGCCACTCGGTCACGTCGAAGGGGCGCTTGTTCGGGTCGGGCGTCGGATCGTTCGGCCCGAGGATCGTGAGCCAGTGCGCGCTGGCCCGCTCGAGCTGGGTCGCGGCGTCGGCGACGGGTCCGGCCAGCGTCTGCGCCTGCGTGACGACGCGGCCGACGGCGTCCACGCTTCCCTGCGACTCGAGCAGCGCCTTGCGCAGATCCTCGGGCAGCCTCGCCGCCGTCTGCGCGAGCAGGTCCGCACTGGCGGCGACGCTCTGCATGGCCGCGGTGCCGTGCTGCACGGTCTCGCGATCCTCGATGTCGTAGAGCAGCAGCTGCATCTGGCCGCGCAGGCGCTCGGGCAGCCGCGCGGCGATCTGCGCGAACTGCTGCGCCGTGCGGTTGAAGTCGTGGATCGCGTCCGCGCCCGAATCGACGCCCTCGAGCGCGCGGAACGGCGCGAGCGGCAACGCGATGAACCAGCCGAGCGACGACGTCGCTTCCTGGCGCACGATGGTGCGCGGAATCCGCTGCACCGAGAAGTCGCGTCCCTGGATCGGGAACTGCGTGGCGAGATCCTCGGCGCGCGCCGAGATCTCGCGGAGCTGGCGATTCGAGAGGAATCGCGCGCCCACCCCGAGGATGTCGTCGAGCAGCAGGGTCGCGGTGTCGATCGCCACCTGCTGCTGGTCACCGAAGAGGTCCTTGCCCTCGCCGTCGCGGAGGTAGTTGCGCTGTGCGGTCGAGATCAACAGGCACGCGAAATACGCGAAGCGCGGCGAGGCGTCCGCCGCGACCTCTTCGATGATCGGCGGCATGTTGAGCTGCCAGACGAGCGCGCGGCGCCGGATCGTGCGATCGGGGGAAGAGTCGCGGATGTCATCGGAGGCGTTCGTGACCTGCGCCGAGAAGCGCGTCACGTAGGAGGTGACCTCGGAGCTCAGGTCCTCCTCGGTGAACGCCTGGTCGAGATCGTCGTTGCGGAAGAACGGCCAGCGGAAGCCGCTGCATCCCGAGAGCGACACGAGCGACGCGAAGAGCAGCACGAGTGCGGCACTGCGTCGCACGCCGGCTAGCTCGCGCGCCGGCGCGCGGCGAGCGCGAAGAGTGCCGCCAGCGCGACGCCGCCCGGCGCCGCCGCTTCCGGGACACGCGTCACCTCGGAAACGTAGACGAGGTAGGGGAAGAGGAGGCCGGTTCCCGGGTAATCGATCAGCGGAAGCTCGGTGAATGGCGCACCGGCGTTGTAGACCGTCAGTGCGGCGATCGCGTCGACGACGTCGAGCCCGTCGAGGACGTGGCCGAAGACCGCATAGCCTCCGCCTGCGGTGTCGAGGTTGACGTTGTCCACGACGTTGATGAACCAGCCGCTCGTCGCGCTGTCGAGCGCCGAGGTGCGCGCCATCGCGATCGATCCGCGCACGTTCGAGAGGTTCGGATCCAGCTCGAGTGCGATCGGCGGAAAGGTGGTGACGCTCGCGACCTGGGGCGTCGCGTTGACCCACCAGCTGCCGCCCTGGATCACGACGGGGCTGTTCCCGCCGAGGCCGCGGCGATGGATGAACATGGTGTCCGGATACGGCGCCTCGTCCACGTAGCGAAGGAAGTTCGCGACGGTGTTCGGCGCATCGCCCGCGCAGACCGCGGACACATCCGCGCACAGCTCGAGATCGATGCTTCCGAGCGGCGTC
>JALOQG010000419.1 GCA_025453505.1 Myxococcota bacterium
ACCGGTTTCAGATCGGCGCCCGCCGAGAAGCTGCGACCCGATCCCGTCAGGACCACTGCTCTCACGGCATTGTCCGCCTCGATCTCGAGGAGCATGCGCTCCATCTCGAGAAAGAGGCCGGTCGTGAGCGCATTGCGCGCGGCGGGTCGGTTCAGCGTGAGCGTCGCGACGCCGCCCCGCTTCTCGAAGAGCAGCGCCTCTTCGCCGCCCGATGCGTTCTGCCCTGCCAACGAAATCTTGCCTCCTCGGGTCCGGTGCGATCTGGCTTCAGACGAGCTTCAGCGGAAGCCGGTCGATCCCGCTGATGAAGTTGGAGTGGATCCGCTCGGGCGGGCCCGCGAGGCTCGGGTTCGGGAACCGGCGCAGGAACTCCTCGAGCGTGACGCGCATCTCGAGCCGGGCGATGTGGCTCCCCATGCAGAAATGCGTGCCGACGCCGAAGGCGACGTGCGGGTTCGGCCTCCGGGTGATGTCGAACCGCTCGGGATCGTCGAAGACCTCGGGGTCCCGGTTCGCTGCGCCGTAGTACAGTACGACCTTCTCGCCCTTGCGGACCTCCCGGTCACCGATCCTGGTGTCACGCGTCGCCGTTCGTCGGAACTGCATGACCGGAGACACCCAGCGCAGCATCTCCTCGATGGCCTGCGGCAGCAGCGACGGGTCGCGGCGCAGGCGATCGAACTGCTCGGGGTGCTCACACAGCGCCTGGATGCCCCCCGAGAGCGCGTTCCGGGTGGTCTCGTTGCCGGCGATGATGAGCAGAAAGAAGTTCACCTGCGTCATCACGCGGGAGAGCGGTGCGCCCCGGAACCTGCCGTTCACCAGACTCGAGAACACGTCCGGGGCGGGCCGCTTCCTGCGCTCCCACGCCAGCAGCGCCGACTGGACGAAGATCTGGATCAGCGCGAACCGCGCGCGGAGCAGGTTGAAGGAGCCGGGCTGCCCGAAGCGCATGGTGTCGTTGGTCCAGCGGTAGAACCGAGCCGTGTACTCGTCCGGAACGCCGAGGAAGTTCGTGAGCACGCGCAGCGAGATGGGCGCCGAGACGTCGCCCACGAAATCGCACGCCGACCGCCCCTCGAGCCGGTCGAGCGTCTCGCACACGATCCTCCGCATGTGCGCCTCCGTCTCGCGAACGGCGTGAGGCTTGAACGGGGCGTTCATCAGGCCGCGCAGCTCGGTATGGCCGGGCGGGTCCATCTGGATCAGCTGCTCGCGGGCGAGCCGGCGTTCGTAGGGGCGGAGCTCGTTGAGCACCGAGCTCCCCGCGGCCGAGGAGAAGAGTTCCGGGTGCTTCGAGACGAACGCGACATCCTCGTAGCGCGTGAGCGCCCAGTAACCTGGGCCCGGCAGGAAGACGGGGATCGCGCACTCCGCCTGCCAGTGCACCGGGTCCTGCTCGCGCAGGACGCGGAAGTACTCGTGGGGAACGCCCGCGACGAATGTCTTGGGGTCGGAGAGATCGACGTCGCCGGGGCGGAGACCCGAAGAGACTTCGTGGCTGCGTGCGGGGGCGCTCATCGGTCGGAGTCGATCCAGGCGATCGGCTGCTTCAGCTCGTCTGGCGCCGTCCGCTCCCAATGGCGCGCGGCGGCCGTCAGCGACTTCTTCAAGATGGAGCGAGCCTGGTCCGGCTCGCCGCGCTCGATCGCACCGACTACCTGCTCGTAGCTGCGCAAGGCCGAGCGGCGTTGCCGCTCGTCCCACTCGCCGACTCCTTCCGACATGCGATGCAGCGCGTCCACGAGGAGCGCGAGGACGCGGTTGCCCGAAGCAGCGGCGAGCAGGCTCATGAAGCGGCGGGCCTCGGAGGTGAAGAACTCCGGGTCCTGCACGGCGGCGTGCACGCGCGCGATGCTCGCCCGGAGCATCCGGACGTCTTCGCGACTCGCGTTCTCGGCAGCCTCGGCCGCCAGCACCGGATAGAGCGAGCAGCGGGCATCCACCACCGAGCGAAACGAGGCTTCGGCGAACTGCAGGTGGAGCGAGAGCACGCTCGCGAGGTGATCGGCGCCCGGAACGCTCACCACGGGACCGCCGCCGGGGCCGGCCTTGATGCGGAGCGCACCCTGGAGCTCGAGGAAGCGCAGCGCTTCGCGCACGGTTGCACGCGCTGCGCCGAGATCCTCCACCATGCGGTGTTCGGCTTCCAGCTTCGCACCGGGTTGCAGGCGACGTCGCCGAATCCCTTCGACGAGCTTGCGTGCGATGCGAATGGTCGCGCGCTGCGGAGCTTTCCTCGTACGCACGGAACGACGCCTCCGGGTGGGTCCGTTCACCGACGGACAACTAGTATCATAGTATTCGGTCATCGCTCGCGCGCGGTTCGGACGGTTCGGCTGCGGCCTTCGGGCTGGTCCACCCGCGCGTAGCCCTCGCCGAAGGGCTCGTCCCGCCGGCGCAGGGTCTCCCGCAGGCCGTGCTCGCGCACGTCGCGCCCGTACTGACGCACCGCAGCGGCGCGGTGGGCGCGCGCGTCGTTCTCGCCGGCTAGACGCTGGAGCGTCTGCGCGCCCATCAGCTCGAGCGCGAGGTTGGTGATGCGCTTGTTGGCGGCGAGGAGATCGGGATCGATCAGCGCGAGGCGGTCGGCCAGGCCCTCGACCTCGTTCTCGAGCGCGTCCGCCGGAACGGCCTTCAGCACGAGGCCGATCTTCGCGGCGTCCGTCCCGGTGACGGAGTCCCCCGTGAGCTGCAGCCGCTTCGCCCACTGGGGGCCGCAGTGGTACATCCAGAGATTGTTCGGCAACGCGCCCATGGCGCGCGCGGCCGGGAAGCCGATGCGCGCGTCGTCGGCCGCGATCACGATGTCGCAGGCGAGCGCGAGGTCGGTCCCTCCCGCCAGGCAGCTCCCGTGGACCTGGGCGATCGACGGCTTGTGCATCTCCCAGAGCGCGCGGATCCGGCGGTTGTTGTGTTCGATCAGCCAGATGTCGTCGTCGTGGCTGCGGCCGGTGCGATGACCGTCGCGCCGCGCGTCGACAAGGGCGGTGAGGTCGTAGCCCGAGCAGAAGGACGCGCCCTGGCCACGCAGGATCACGCAGTGGACGGAGAGGTCGTCGTCCGCCTCCCAGAGCGCATGCTCGAGCTCCTCGAGGAGCCGCGGCGT
>JALOQG010000420.1 GCA_025453505.1 Myxococcota bacterium
TCACGTAGTCGATGGCGTCGTCGGCCATGCCGGTGACCAGGTTCCACCCCGGCTTTCCCTCGAACGGATAGATCTGCGTGGTATTGCGGAACAGGTTCGGTTGCCACTGATTGGCGTCGCCGCCGACGAAGCCGTAGAAGTACTCGAAGCCCATGCCGGTGGGCCACTGGTCGAAGGGACCGACCTGGCTGGCGGCGAAGGCGGGCGTGTTGTGGTTCTTGCCGAACCACGAGGTGCTGTAGCCGTTGTCGCGCAGGATGCGGCCGATGGTGGCCTTGTCATCGGCGATGATGCTGTCGTAGCCGGGGAAGCCGGTGGATTGCTCCGAGATCACGCCGAATCCGGCCGAGTGGTGATTGCGCCCGGTGATCAGCGCGGCCCGTGTGGGCGAACACAGCGCGGTCGAGAAGACGCGGTTGTAGCGCAGGCCCTCGCTGGCGATCCGGTCCATGGTCGGCGTCGGAATGACGCCGCCGAAGGTGCTCGGTACGCCGAAGCCGGCGTCGTCGGTGATGATCAGCAGCACGTTGGGCGCGCCCTTCGGTGGCACGATCCGCGCCGACCACCAGGGCGTCGATCCCAGCGCGGTCGGGGTGATCTCACCGGCGAACGGCGGATCGGGCGCGGGGAGCTGGCGGCCGTCGATCACGCGCGTCGCGGCTGGCGAGCCGGCGGGGGCCTGGGCAGTGGCGAGCTGCGGCGCGAGCGCGATCGCAAGGGCGACCACCACACACGACCAGACTTGCTTCGGCTTTCGCATCCCGGGTCCTCCATCGAGTCGGCGGTTAAAGCATGGATGGGCGCCGATCGCCTGTCATTTCGCGCCAGCGACGGGATGGATCCCGGTGGTGATCCGAACTGCGCCGAGTCATTCTCCGCCGACGCGAAAGGGAATCGGATGAAGACCGTCGCCTGCCACGACTGCGATCTGCTGCACGAGCTCGGTGAAATCCCCGAAGGCGCCACGGCGCGCTGTCGTCGCTGCAGTGCCGTGCTCCGCAAGCGCACGCGCAACGGACTCGAGCGCACGCTCGCGCTCGCACTCGCCGCCGCGATCCTGTTCGTAGTCGCGAACAGCTTCCCGTTCCTCTCCTTCGAGATGAAGGGCCGCGTCACCGAGACCACCGTGATGACCGGGATCCTGGATCTGTGGCGCGGCGGCAAGCCGGAGATCGCGGCGCTCGTTTTCCTGACCATCGAGCTCGCGCCGGTCGCGCAGCTCGGTCTGCTGCTGTGGGTCTTGATCCCGTTGCGCCGAGGCCGCATGCCGTGGCAACTGCCCCACGCCTTCCGCCTGCTCCGCCACGCCACCTCGTGGAGCATGATCGAGGTGTTCCTGATCGGGATCGTCGTCGCGATCACCAAGCTGATGGGCATGGCGACGATCGTGCCGGGTCTCGCACTGTGGTCGTTCGCGTTGCTGATGCTGGTGCTCTCGGCCGCCGTCGCCGCCTTCGACCCCGACGCGATCTGGGAACGGGTCGAGGCAGTCTCGTGAGCGCCGCCGCTGCGACGGCGCTCGAAGCGTCCTGCGCGCGTTGCCACGACTGCGGCCTGCTGTCACGGATGCCCGGCCACACGCACGAGGCGAGCTGTCCGCGCTGCGGCGGCGCATTGCACTTCCGCAAGCAGCGCAGCCTCGAGCGGACCTGGGCGCTCGTGATCGCCGCGATCGTCTGCTACGTGCCCGCAAACCTCTTCCCCGTGATGACCGTCATCTCGCTCGGCAAGCGGCAGTCCGACACGATCATGAGCGGCGTCGTCTACCTGCTGATGCACCACATGTGGCCGCTCGCGCTCATCATCTTCATCGCGAGCGTGTTCGTGCCCCTGATGAAGCTCGTGATCCTCGTCTCCCTGCTGATCTCCGTGCACCGCCGCTCGAGCTGGCGCCCGGTGGATCGCACGCGCCTGTACCGGCTCACCGAGCTGATCGGACGCTGGTCGATGGTGGACATCTACGTGGTCACGATCCTCGTCGCGCTGGTACGGCTCGGGAACCTGGCGACCATCGAGGCCGGCGCGGGCGCCGTCTTCTTCGGCGCCGTCGTGGTACTCACGATCCTCGCGGCCGAATCGTTCGACCCGCGCCTGATCTGGGACACGTGCGAAACGGAGACGACATGAGCGAAGAGCGACCGCAGCGCGCAGGACCGGCCGAGGCCGTCGTCGAGACGCGTTCCCGTCCTTCGATCGTGTGGCTGATCCCCGTGATCGCGGCGCTGGTCGGTGGCTTCGTCGCCTGGCGCGCCTTCTCCGAACGCGGGCCCGAAATCACCATCACGTTGGCTTCGGCCGAAGGGCTCGAGGCCGGCAAGACCGAGATCAAGTACAAGGACGTCGGGGTCGGACTCGTCGAGAACGTCGAACTGGCGAAAGACCTCTCCGGCGTCGTCGTGCACGCGCGCATGGTCAAGGGCGCCGAACGCTGGCTGACCGAGCAGACTCGCTTCTGGGTCGTGAAGCCGCGCGTCGCGGGCGGACAGGTGTCGGGCCTCGGCACGCTGCTCTCGGGCTCCTACATCGGCGTCGATCCCGTGACGGAGGGCGCACGCGCGCGGTCGTTCGTGGCGCTCGAAGAGGCGCCGCTCGTCACGATGTCCGAGGAGGGCCGTCACTTCACGCTCCGCTCGGATCGCGCCGGTGCGATCGACGTGGGCGCGCCGGTCTACTTCCGGCGCATCGCGGTCGGCCAGGTGATCTCGTCGGAACTCGACCCCAAGGACGACTTCGTGACGACGCGCATCTTCGTGCGCGCGCCCTACGACCAGCGCGTGCGCGTGGACAGCCGCTTCTGGAACGCCAGCGGCTTCGACGCGACCGTCAGCGCCGACGGCGTCATGATCGACACGCAGTCGATCGTCTCGGTGCTGATCGGCGGCATCGCCTTCGACGCGCCGCGCGGCGAAGCAGCGGCGGTCGCCGAGGCGGAGCGCGTGTTCCCGCTCTACGACAACCGCCACGCCGCCGACGAGCGCCACTACACGAACACCGTCACGTGGATCGTCCGCTTCGACCAGTCGGTGCGCGGTCTGACCGTCGGCGCGCCCGTCGAGTTCCGCGGCATCCCGATCGGCCAGGTGACGGACGTCCGGATCGAGTTCGACCG
>JALOQG010000421.1 GCA_025453505.1 Myxococcota bacterium
CCGCGGCGATGCGAGCTCCGCGCGCAGCAGCTCCGGCGCGCGCTCCTTCACGAAGATCCGCGTCTCGAAGTCGAGCCCCGCCGAGAGACCGAGATATTCGTGCGTCGGGCGTGCGTAGCAGTAGGCGCACGCGTGCGCGCAGCCTCGATACGGATTGATGCTCGCCGCGAAGCCGATGTCCGGGCTCTCGTTGGTGGCGATGATGCGGCGGGCGGGATCGCGGTAGTAGACGACCGCAGGGTCCGGCGCTGCTTCGCCGGGAATCGGTTCGGCGTCGTCGAAGTCGTAGTGCAGACGCTCGAAGCGGTTGGGCGGATTGGTCGCGGAGCCGTGGTGAGCCACGGTCCGGATGTTCGCCGCATTTTCGCCTGCGTCAATCGCGGACTCGCGGAGATCCGATCAATCGCTCCCGCGTGCGATCCAGCGCGCGAGGTCCGGCCCGGCGAGCTTGCAGAAGGCGGCGTCGAGGTCGAAGCGCTCGAGCGCCTGGTCGACTGCACGGGCGCCGGTCGGGAGCGGATGCGCGCGGAAGAACGCGGCGACTTCCCGGCGGCGCTTCGGCCCGAGCGCCGGCGTCGCGTCGACGAGGCGCGACGCGAGCATCGGCGGCATGCGCCGCGACAGTCGCGACCAGCGCTTCTGCACGAAGGCCCAGGTGCGCTCGCGCGCGGCGCGATTGGCGAGCAGCCGCACCAGCACGAAGGCCATGTCCTGCGTCGGCACGCGATCGGTCAGACACAGCGCGAGCGTGCGATCCACCAGCTTCGGCGGGCGGAACTCCGCCAGCGCGAACAGGAAGCGGCGCCGCTCCTGCGGCGTCGCCGCCTTCTCGAACGCCGCGAGCATCGCCTCGTAGCGCGCCGCGTCGCCGCCGCGCGCGGCCAGCAGCACGACGGGATCGGCGAGATTCGGGTCGATCGCGTCGCGTCTTTCGAGGTAGCGCTCGAAGCGCTCCGCGGCCGCTTCGAGGATCGGCGGCCATTCCGCGACGTCGCCGAGCAATCCGATCAGCGCGCTGCGACGCAGCCGCGTGTCGTCGGCTTCGCTCGTGTCGCTCTCCCAGCCGAGTTCGAGGAAGGCGGGGCCGAAACGCGCCGCGATCCAGTCGCGCACGCGCTCGGCGCTGCCGCGGCCCGCCGCGTCGGAGAGGCGGTCCTCGACGAACGCCAGCGGCGCGCGCAGCGCGAGCAGCACGTCGGGTTCGCGCTCGTCGCCGAACGCGCCGGCGAGATCGAGGAACGAGTCGATCGGCGCGCGGCCCGCGCGCACCAGCGCCCACTGGTGATCGACGAGACCCATGCGTTCGACGGCGGTGAGCAGCGGCAGCCGCTCGGCGAGCGCCCGCAGCGTCGCCGCGTCGTGGAGCACGCGGAAGAAGCCGCCCTCGTCGGCGTTGCCGTACACGAAGCTGGTGTCGCCCGGGCCGAGGTCGATGCGCGTCGTCGCGCCCTTCAGCACTTCTCGCACGACGCGTACGCGGCCGCGTGCGTCCGCGACGCGGCCGACCCACGGCACCGGCCAACGCGGCGGCGGCGCGGCCTTCGCCGACGCGCGCCCGTCACCGCGCCGTTTTGCGCGCGCCGACTGCACGAAGCGCTCCTGCCGGAGCGTGAGCACGCTGCGGCCATCGCGCCGCCCGCGGCGCAGCGACACGACGGGGAATCCCTCCTGCTCGATCCAGGGCCGCACGACCGGGTCGACGGGCTCGCCCGCGGCCTCGGCGAGCGCGCGCCACAGATCGGCGGCCGTCGCGTTCGACTCGCGGTGTTCGCGGATGTAGGCGCGCACGCCCTTCTGGAAGGTCTTCGGGCCGATGTAGCGCTCGAGCATGCGCACCACCGACGCGCCCTTCTCGTAGGTGATCAGATCGAAGTTCTCGGTGGCGTCGTTCGGCGTGCGCACTTCGCAGTGGATCGGATGCGTACTGGCGAGCGCGTCGAGCCGCAGCGCGGCGGCGCGGTGATGCTGGAAGTCCTGCCACATCTTCCACTCGGGCTTCCAGTCGTCGACGATCTCGAAGGCCATCCAGGTCGCGAACGACTCGTTCAGCCACAAGTCGTCCCACCACGCCATCGTGACGAGATCGCCGTACCACATGTGCGCGAGTTCGTGGCAGATCACCTCGGCGGCGCGCTTCTGCTCCGCCAGCGTGGCGGCCTTCGGGTCGAGCAGCAGCAGGTTCTCGCGGAAGAAGACGGCCCCCGCGTTCTCCATCGCGCCGGCTTCGAAGTCGGGCACCGCGACGAGATCGAGCTTGGCGTACGGGTAGGGGAGGCCGAACCACTTCTCGAGCCGCGCGAGGCATTGGCGCGCGGCTTCGAGCGAGAAGCCGGTGAGCGCGCCCTTGCCGGGCACGTGCCACACGCGGATCTCCGTCTTGCCGCACGCGACCGGCTTCGACGCCTCGAGCGCGCCGACGGCCAGCGCGACCAGGTACGTCGAGAGCGGCGGCGTCTCCTCGAAGAGCACGGTCTTGCGACCGGCGCCCGCCGGCGTCTGCTGCTCGATCGGTGCGTTCGAGAGCACGGTCGCGGACGCGCGCGTGGTGACCGCGATCCGGAAGCGCGCCTTCATGGCGGGCTCGTCGAAGCACGGGAAGAAGCGTCGCGCGTCGGCGGCCTCGAGCTGCGTGAACGCGTAGCGCTGCCCCTGTGCGCTCGCGCCGTAGAGCCCGCGCAGGTTGTCGCGCAGCTTGCCCGTGAAGGCGATGTGCAGCGTGGCGGGACCCGGACCGACCGGACGCGCGAGCGCGAGGGAGATCGTCTCCGTCGCGGGATGCATCTCGGCGCGCGCCGGCACGTCGCCGCCGCCTGCCGCGACGCGGGCCTTGCCGACGCGCAGCTCGACGCCGTGCAGCTCGATGCGTCGCACGGCAGTCGCGAGATCGAGTTCGATCGCGACCTCGCCGCGGTACTCGTCGCCCTCCTCGGGATCGACCTCGACGCGCAGGTCGTAGCGGCGCGGCACGACCTCGGTGGCGAGTCGGAAGCCGGAGCGGCGGCGTGCCGGTGTCGATCCCGATCCGTGAGCGAGCACGAGGATCCCCTTCTTCGGTCCCGCGGCATGGGCGCAGCGGCGCGCGATGATAACGGCCTCCGGTGCGGCTTC
>JALOQG010000055.1 GCA_025453505.1 Myxococcota bacterium
CCCGCGGTCCCGCGGAGATGCAGCGTGGAGATGATCATGGGCGCCAAGGACGCAGTCCGAGCCCTGCTCGATCGTCTGCCGGACGATTGCAGCCTCGATGAAATCCTCGACCGGATCTACGAGATCGAGGTTCCGGAGCGCGAACCCGCCCTGGCCGCGGCCGCGGAATTGACCGAAGCGCAACGCGCAGAGCTGGATCGGCGGCTGGCGCTCTACGAACGAGAGCCCGCTCGCACGATTCCATGGGACGAGTTTCGACGCGAGTTGGAGCGGGACGAGTGAGCCGCGGGGCCGCTCTCACCGAGCTGGCCCGGGACGACATTCGCAAGGCGAGACGCTGGTACCGGAGCTTGCATCCGCTCCTCGAACGCGACTTCGTGCGCTCCGTTCGCACGTGCGTCGATCGAATCGTCGAGTTTCCCGAGGCACATCCCCTCGTGCACCCGAATGTCCGCAAGGCATTGGTCGGACGTTTCCCCTATCTGGTGCTCTATCGATACGCAGTTGGATCGGTCGTGCTGATTGCGGTGTTCCATGCTCGCCGTGACCCGGTCGAGCTGGCGAACCGACTTTGGTGAGGAGTTCACGCGCGACCAGCGCCGCTCAGCCATCTTCATCGACGCTCGAACTCCGCAGCTCCCGCGACCGCCGCTCTACCGGCTCCAGCGCCTCGATCTCCTCCCCCGTCGCCGCGCCGAGTTCCTTCAGCTTGCGCGCGCTGACGAGCACGCGGGATTCGAGCGAGCCGACGGCGTCGTTGTAGGCCTCGACGGCGCCGTCGAGGCGCTTGCCGACGCGCGCGAAGTGTTCCGCCAGCGTGGACACGCGCTCGTGCAGCTCGCGGCCGAGCGCGCTGATCTGCTCGGCGTTGGCGGCGAGCTTCTCCTCGCGCCAGCCGTGCGCGACGGCCCGCAGCAGCGCGATCAACGTGGTCGGGCTCGCGGGGATCACCTTCTGCTCGACGCCGTGCTCGAGCAGCGACGGATCGTGGGCGAGCGCGTCGTGGAAGAAGGTCTCGCCGGGCAGGAAGAGCACGACGAACTCGGGCGTCGCATCGAAGCTCGCCCAGTACTGCTTGCCCGACAGCTTCGTGATGTGATCCCGCACCTGGCGCGCGTGCTTGACGAGGTACGCGGTGCGGACCGCGTCGTCGCTCGCCTCGACGGCGTCGAGATACGCGGCCAGCGGCGCCTTCGCGTCGACGACGACGCTCTTGCCGCCGGGCAGGCGCACGACGAGGTCCGGGCGCAGGCGCCCCGCATCGGTGTCGGCGCCGACCTGCTCGTGGAAGTCGCAGTGATCGAGCATGCCGGCCAGCTCGACGACGCGACGCAGCTGGATCTCGCCCCAGCGGCCGCGCACGTTCGGCGTCCGCAGCGCGCGCACGAGATGGGTGGTCTCGCCCTGGAGCTGCGCGCTCGACTGCGCGACGAGCGCGAGGTGCGTGGTGATCGAGTCGTGTTGCCCGCGCCGGTCCTTCTCCGCCTCGCGCAGCTGCGCGTCGACCTTGCCGAGCGTCTCGGCGACGGGCTTGACGAGCGCGTCGATCGCCTGCTCGCGCTTCGCCAGCTCGGCGGCCGTCAGCTCGCGCTCCTTGCCGAGCCGCTCGCTCGCGAGCGAGAGAAACGACTCGGCGTTCTCGCGCAGCGCATCGGCGGAGAGCGCCTTGAACGCGTCGCGGAAGGCGGTGTCGCCCTGCGCCGCGCGGCGCAGCGAGAAGCGCGTCACGAAGACGCCGATCCCGAACCCGACCGCGACGAGCACCAGCGCAGCCGCGGCCAGCGCCGCGGCGAGCACGATCGGATCGGGCCCGGCCTCGATCCAGGCGGTGAATCTCGCCAGCATGCTCATGAGAGTCGTCCTCGTTCGTGGCGGAGGCGGTCACAGGCCGTGGCGTCGCGCAGGCGCGTTGGGAGATCGTGCGGAGACCCGCGCGCGAAACGATCCAGATCGACCCCGTCGAGGCCATCGAGGTCGATGTCGGCGGACGCCACGCCGCGTATCATACGCGCCCCATCGCAGGCGAAGGAAGCCGATCATGTCGTACCGCGTCATCCAATGGTCCACGGGCAACGTCGGCCGCTACTGCCTGCGCCAGATCCTCGATCACCCGGAGCTCGAGCTGGCCGGCGTGTTCGTCACGTCCGAAGCGAAGGACGGCAAGGACGCGGGCGATCTGTGCGAGCGGCCGAAGACGGGCGTGCGCGCGACGCGCAACGCCGACGCGCTGCTCGCGATGGACGCGGACTGCGTCGTCTACACCGCGACGGCGGACCGGCGCCCCTTCGACGCGGTGAAGGACATCGCGCGCATCCTCGCGTCGGGCAAGAGCGTGGTGTCGTCGTCGGTCGTCGGACTGGTGCACCCGCGTCATCTCGGCGAGCGCGTGACCGCGCAGCTCGAAGACGCCTGCGCCAAGGGGGAGAGCTCCTTCTTCACCAACGGCATCGACCCCGGCTTCGCGAACGACCTGCTGCCGCTCGTGCTCTCGGGCCTGTGCGGAACGTGGGAGGAGATCCGCATCCAGGAGATCATCAACTACGCGACCTACGCGCAGCCCGAAGTGCTCTTCGACACGATGGGATTCGGCCAGCCGATGGACGCGAAGCCGGTGATCCTGATGCCGGGCGCGCTCGGCTTCGCGTGGGGCGGCACGATCAAGCTGCTCGCCGAGGGCCTCGGCCTCGCGCTCGACCGCATCGAAGAATGGCACGAGCGGCTGCCCGCGACGCGGCGTCTCGACATCCAGGGCAACGTGATCGAGCCGGGCACGATGGGAGCGCTGCGCTTCGAGGTGCGCGGCATCGTCGGCGGCAAGTCGGTGCTGGTCGTCGAGCACGTGACGCGCATGGACGACGCGCTCGCGCCCGATTGGCCGCAGGGCAACGGCTCGTACCGCGTGCTCGTGAAGGGCGTGCCCGGCATGAAGTGCGAGTACGAGTTCTGGGACGAACACGGCGATCACGCGGTCGGCGGCGTGGTGTTGACGGCGACGCGTCTCGTCAACGCGATCCCCGCCGTGTGCGACGCGCCGCCGGGCCTGCTCTCCGCGCTCGACCTGCCGCTGATCACGGGCAAGGGATTGCTGCGCGTCTGAGTTGTTTGCTCAGTTGCGCCCCGACCCCGCCTCCGCGGCGGCGCGATCGGCGACCACGTGCATCGCAGCCGCGCGCACGCGACCGGCGGGAATCGAGGCGTCGCCGGCCAGCACTTTGGCGAGCGCGTCCTGCTTGTCGGCTCCCGCGACGACGAAGAGGATGCGGCGCGCGCGGCCGAGCATCGGGAACGTCAGCGTCATGCGGCGGTGTCCCTGGTACGGCTGCGTCACGGCGACGTCGCGATCGGCGATGCGCAGCACCGCGTCGCCCGGCACCAGCGACGCCGTGTGGCCGTCGGCGCCGAGGCCGAGATGCGCGAGATCGAGCACCGGCGGCGTGCCCGCGAGCGACGCGAGCGTCGCCGCGTAGTGTACCGACGCCTCGAAGAGGTCTTGCGCCTCGACCGGCATCGGATGCCCGGCGGCCAGCACCCGGTCGAGCAGCGTCTCGGAAAGAGCAGTCCAGTTGCGCGCGGGATCGCCGCCCGGCGCGACGCGTTCGTCCACCTGGAAGAGGTGCGTGCGCAGCCACGGCAGGTCCTGCTTCTCCGCCAGCGCGCGCCACATCGGGAGCGGCGTCGATCCGCCGCTCAGCGCGACCAGCGCGCGACCGCGCGCTGCGACCGCTTCGCGAATCGCCTCCGCGATGAGTTCGGCGCCGCGCGCGGCCACGGCCGCCGCGTCGGCGCAGATCTCGTGCGTCAGAGACACGGACGCGCGGCGCCGAGCGGCTGCCAGCCGCCGACCTTCGCGACCAGCGCGTCCGCCGCGGCGGGGCCCCAGGATCCCGGGGCGTACACGGGAACGGGATGCGGGTCGCCGAGCAGCGGCTCGACGATGCGCCAGCCCTCTTCCACTTCGTCCTGGCGCGCGAACAAGGTCGGATCGCCGAGCATCGCGTCGCCGAGCAACCGCTCGTAGGGCTCGAGTCCTTCGCCGCGATTCGCGCACACGAAGAGCTCGATCCCTTCGCCGTCGATGCCGTCGCGCGGATCGTCGCCCGGCTTGCGCGAGCAGGCGCCGAGCGCGATCTCGGCGTCGGTGCCGAGCCGGAAGCGCACGTAGTTCGGCGCGGGCGGCTGCATCTCGATGCCGGCGAAGACGTGCTGCGGCGGCCGC
Organism: Myxococcota bacterium; assembly: GCA_025453505.1. GTDB lineage: Bacteria > Myxococcota_A > UBA9160 > UBA9160 > PR03 > PR03. The sequence continues at coordinate 4,217 of JALOQG010000055.1, forward strand.
CGCAGCGTGACGCGCACCTCGGTGGCAGTCGTCGGCAGGCTCTTGCCGGTACGGATGAAGAACGGCACGCCGGCCCAGCGCCACGAGTCGATCCCGAGCGCGAGCGCCGCATACGTCTCGACGTTGGAATCGGGCGCGACGCCGGGCTCTTCGCGATAGCCGCGCAACTGTCCGCGGACCATGTGCTCGCGCGACAGCGGATGGATCGCCTTCAGCACCTTGACCTTCTCGTCGCGGATCGCGTCGGCGAAGCCGGAGGTCGGTGGCTCCATCGCGAGCAGCGCGACGACTTGCAGCAGATGGTTCTGCACGACGTCGCGGATCGCGCCGACCTCCTCGTAGAACTTGCCGCGCCCCTGCACGCCGAAGCTCTCGGCCATCGTGATCTGCACCTGCTCGACGTGCTGGCGGTTCCAGATCGGCTCGAGGAAGGAGTTCGCGAAGCGGAAGTAGAGCAGGTTCAGCACCGGCTCCTTGCCGAGGAAGTGGTCGACGCGGAAGATCGACTCCTCGCCGAAGAGCGCGTGCAGCGTGTGATTGAGCGCACGCGCCGACGCGAGATCGCGGCCGAACGGCTTCTCGACCACGATGCGCGCGCCGTCGGCGCAGCCGGAGTTGCCGAGCCCGTCGATCACCGACGGAAACGCGCTCGGCGGGATCGCCAGGTAGTAGAGCGGGTGGCGCGCGGGGCCGAGCGCCCGGCGGATGTCGCCGAAGAGCTGCTCGGTTCCGTAGTCGCCGCCGACGAAGAGCAGGCGTTCGGCGAGCACCGCAAAGGCTTGCTCGTCCACGCCGCCGCCGTGCGTCGCGATGCTCTCGCGAGCGCGCTCGACCAGCCACGCCTTGTCGAGCGACTCGCGCCCGACGCCGACCACCGGCACGTCGAGCGTGCCGCGCTTCGCCATCGCGTGCAGCGACGGAAAGATCTTCTTGAAGGCGAGATCGCCGCTCGCGCCGAACACCACCAGCGCGTCGGAGCGCTCGGTCTCCATCTCAGGAGCCCGCCTGCTTCTCGACGTGTCCGCCGAACGCGAAGCGCAGCGCCGAGAGCACCTGGTGCGCGAACTCCGCTTCGCCGCGCGAGGCGAAGCGGTCGTAGAGCGCGGCGGTCAACACCGGCAGCGGGACGCCCGCGTCGATGCCGGCCTGCACCGTCCAGCGTCCCTCGCCCGAATCGGAGACGGAGCCGGAGAATCGCTCGAGGGTGGGGTCGGCGGCGAGCGATTGCGCCGTCAGATCGAGCAGCCACGAGCCGATCACCGATCCGCGCCGCCACACTTCGGTGATCTCGGCGAGATCGAAGCGATACTGGAAGCGCTCGGGGTGGGCGAGCGGCGTGGTCTCGGCGTCCTTCGCGCGATCCGCGCGGCCCGCGTCCGCGTGGCGCAGCAGGTTGAGTCCCTCCGCGTACGCGGCCATGAGTCCGTACTCGATGCCGTTGTGCACCATCTTCACGAAGTGCCCGGCGCCGGCGGGACCGCAGTGGAGCCAGCCGCGCGGCGCCGTCGAGCCGCTGCGCGTGCGGCCCGCGGTGGGCGGCGCCGCCGCCTCGCCCGGCGCGAGCGCGTCGAAGATCGGCGCGAGCCGCGTCACGGCCTCGGCCTCGCCGCCGATCATCAGGCAGTAGCCGCGCTCGAGTCCCCACACGCCGCCGCTGGTGCCCACGTCGATCCAGTGCAGGCCGTCCGCCGCGACGAGCGCCGCGCGGCGGATGGCGTCGGGATAGTGCGAGTTGCCGCCGTCGATCAGCGTGTCGCCACGCGCGAGCAGCGGCCGCAACGCCGCGACCGTCTCCTCGACGTGCGCGACCGGCACCATCAGCCAGAGCGCGCGCGGCGGCGCGAGCTTCGCGACCAGCTCTTCGAGCGTGAAGGCGGGCGTCGCGCCTTCGGCCGCGAGCGCGCGCACCGCGCCCTGGTGGACGTCGTAGCCGACGCAGGCGTGACCGGCGCGGACCAGTCGCCGCGCCATGTTCGCGCCCATGCGCCCGAGTCCGATCATGCCGAGCTGCATGCGATCCTCCGGCTACTCCCAGGGAAACTCGTCGATCGGGTATTCCTTGCAGCCGTCGCGGCCGGCGCCCTCGTAGTCGGCGGGATCCATGCCGCGCGACCACGACGCCAGCTCGCGATACACCCAGCAGCGTTGCTTCTGCGTCGTGAGCCGCGGATCCGCCTCCACCGCGGCGAGCACGCCCGGCACCGTCACCGCGTCCGAGCCCATGCGCAGGCCGCCGCCGGCCGGTGTGTCGAGCAGCATCGACTTGTGCGCGCCCGGCGCGCCGTCCCAGGCGGTCCACGCGACCTGGTCGCCCTTCGCGCCGCGGCCCGGATCGCCGTCGCGCGCGAACGCGGCCCAGTACGACATCATCTGTTGCGAGAGCGTCTCGCGCGCGGCCCGGTTCTCCTCGCTGAAGATCGCGTTGCCCTGCGGGCCGAGATCGAAGTGGCCGAACACGAACGGAATCTCGAAGCCGTGCGCGGCGCCGAGCGCGTGCGCGAGATCGAGGCCCAGGATCGTCGGCTCCTCGTCCCAGTCGAAGCGGTAGGTGAACACGTTCGGCTGCGTCGACCACATCGCGGACGCCGGGCCGTCGACGCCGGTCGCCTTCCACATCGCGGACATCGCGTCGCCGGCGGCGTCGAAGAGCTCCGGGTCCTTCAAGACGGGGATCACGCCGAGGATGCGATCGACGTAGGCCGGCTGGAAGAACAGGAACAGTTTGTTCTCGTCGAGGTTCGTGCCGAGCAGTACCGGCATGCGGTTCCAGCCGTCGGGCCGCGCGAAGAGTTCCTCGGCGTCGCCGGCGGGCAGCACGACGCCGTCGGCGAACACCTGCGGGACGTCGAGCAGACCCTCGACGGCTTCCTTCGTGTACGCCGCAAAGAGATCCGCGGGCGTTTTCGCGCGCAGGTACGCAGCGGCTTCCGAGGCGGACAGCGACGCGATCACGCCGCGCGCCGCCGTCGCGTCCGCCGCCTTGCCGTCCGTGACGAGCAGCTGCGCGAGGATCTCGTTCGACGACCGCGCCTCGCCGGGCACCGCAGCGTCGCGGAAGTTCTCGCCCGTGGCGGGCTCCGCACGGTCGACGCCGCCGCTCTGCACGATCGCGCGGTGGAAGAGACCGGACGCTTTCGGAGAGAGCAGCAGCGTCGCGACGTTCCGCCCGCCGGCCGACTCGCCGAAGATCGTGACGTTGGCGGGATCGCCGCCGAATGCGGCGATGTTGTCCTGCACCCAGCGCAGCGCCTGCATCAGATCGAGCGTGCCGTAGTTGCCCGACTGGTCTTCCGGCGACGCGCCCTCGCGCAGTGACGCATGACGGAACCAGCCGAGCGGACCGAGGCGGTAGTTGACGCTCACCACGACGACGTCCTGCGTCTGCGCGAGGCGGCCGCCGTCGTAGTTGTCGGCGAGCCCGACGACGTTGCCGCCGCCGTGGATCCACACCATCACCGGGCGCTTGCGCGCCGTCTCGCCGGGTTCCATGCGCGGCGCGTAGACGTTGAGGAAGAGGCAGTCCTCGCTGCCGGTCAGCGTGCCTTCGGGTCCTTCCACGCCGCCGAACGGGCTCGCGAGCTGCGCACAGTGCGCGCCGAACGCGAGCGCTTCCCGGCGGCCCGCGATCGGCGCCGCGGGTTCGGGCGCGCGCCAGCGCAGCGCACCGACCGGCGGCGTCGCGTACGGAATCCCGAGCCACACGTGGCTGCCGTAGCGGCCCGTGAATCCGACGACTTCACCGCCGCCGGGAAGCGCGCGGACGGACGTGGCGTCGGCGACGCGCGGCGGCTCCGGCGGCGCCTCGCCCGGTCCCGTGAAGGAGCGGATCGCCCAGTAGGCGGGTAGACCGGCCAGCAGCAGCAGCACCAGCACGATTCCCACGATCTTGCGCGCCATCGCGTCCTCCCCGAAGTGCGGACGCGCGATGCTAGCTCCCGCAGGTCATCCGAGCGACGCGTGGGCGCGTCCGTGCACGAGGGGTAGATCGAGATACGTCGCGATCCCCGGCGCCGCGCGACACACGAACGGAATCGCCGAGACGCAGTGGATCGCGGTCGCGACCATGCCGGGGTTGCGCTTCTGCGCCGCGCGGAAGTCGGTCGGGTGGAGTCCGTGGAAGACGAGCTTCGCGGGCGGATCGCCGCTGATCTCGACCTCGAAGCGCTCGCGCTCCGCTCCGAAGCTCCAGGCCGGATCGAGGTGTTCCTCGCCCATCAGCCAGTTCACGGCGACCGTGATCACCGGCTCGCCGCGCACCGTGCCCTGCCAGGTGAAGCGCTGCGCCGCGACCGTCCCGGCCGCGAGCGTGCCGACCGGCGTCTCGATCGCGCGCGTCGCGACCGCCATCGCGTGGTGCGTGCGCTTCTCGGCGTCGAGCGCGAAGCCGAGCGCATGGGCCAGCATGTCGATCGATTGCGCGAAGCCGCCGCCGAGGATCGCGAGCATGGGACTCTTCGCCGCAGCCTCGGGCGCATGGCCGAAGAGCATCACGTCGCGCACCACGTTCGGCGCGGCGTAGGAGCGGATGTCGGAGAACTCCTCGGCGCGCACGTGGCGGATGTCGCGCGACAGCGCCGAGATCATCAGCGGGAAGCGTTCGGTGATGCCGCCCGGGTGGATGCCGGTGCCGTGCAGCGTCACGTGTGCGCGGCGGCACGCGGCCTCGATCTCCTGCGTCGTCTTGCTGCTGCGATCGGGGAAGAACCAGCCGAGCGGCGTCACGACGTTCTTGCCCGACTCGAGGATCGCGATCACCTCGCGCGGCTTCGCGAGCAGCGGGCTGTAGAGCACGCAATCGGCGTCCGTGGCGAGGATCGCGGCGACGTCGTTCGTCGCGACGACGCCGAGCGGATCGATGCCCGCGAGCGTACCGGCGTCGCGTCCCGCCTTGTCGGCGGAGTGCACCCAGCAGCCGGCGAGCTCGAGTTCGGGATGCGAGACGATGCCCTCGATCGCCGCGCGGCCGAGATTCCCCGTCGCCCACTGGATCACGCGGTACGGCATGCCGGATTCTCCCGGCGCGACGCTAGCGCGGCAGCGGAGTCAGGCCGCGGCGCTGCTCGCGCGCAGGCGGGCGAGGTACGCCGCGGGCGGCAGGAACGCGAAGTACATCGCGACGCTCGCCGCGAAGCCGAGCACGCCCATCGGGACCAGCACCAGCGGCGAGCTCGAGGGATCGACGCCGATTGCGTTGCCGATGAAACTCGACACGTTGATGAGCGTCGCGGCGACGCCGAAGCAGCCCCAGAGCAGGAAGCGGTTCACCACGACGGGATCGGCGAGACCGATCGCGAGGCGCCGCTTCGCGCTGCGGTGGTGCACGAAGCCTTCGATCGCGCTCCACAAGAAGCAGCCGCTGTAGCCCGGCATGCCGACGAACATCCCGCCGCGCGCGACGAGCGTCGAGCTCGCGTCCGGCGCCGCTCCGAGGAGCGCGATCGCCGACGTCACGAGGCCGGCGAACATCAAGAGCCCGCCGCCCACGACGAGCGTCCTGGCCCACGATTCGTTCGGGCGGAACACCTGCCACGTGAACGCGTAGATCAGCAGCAGACCGACCTGCGTGATCGAAGTGAAGACGAACCAGAGGGGAATGCTCATCTCGCCGACCGAGCGCCCGAAGCCGGACGCAGTGCTGCCGGGAAAGCCGATCGCGCCGATCAGGATCATGCCCGCGCCCATCAGGAGTTCGTGCCGTCCGCGCGTGCGCCGCGCCAGCAGCAGCATGCGAACACCGACGACGCTCACCGTGACGACGAAGAGCAGAAGGCAGAAGCCCGCGAGTGCCTGCATGACGGAACCCCCCGGCGGGTGCTTCGTCCCACCTGCAGGGGTACTTGATCGGGTGTCACGGTCCGCGGGGAAGCTCCCCCGATCGGCGCGTCAGACTTGCAGCAACACGCCGCGGGCCGGGAGTCCGGTCGCAGCGGCGACCGCCTCCGCGTAGAGCGCGACCTGGGCGGCGTAGACCGCGCGGCGTTCGGCCAGCTCGCGGTCGGTCTTGAAGTCGACGACGACCCAGCCCGCGGCCTCGCGAAACGCGAGATCGACGACGCCTTCCGCGAGCGTGCCGTCCGCGCGCCGCAGCCAGACCGGCGTCTCGCGGCGCACTTCGAGCGCGGCGGCCGCGCGGCGCAGCAGCGGCGAGGCGAGCGCCTGCACCACGGTGTCGGCCGCGGCGCGCACTTCGGCGTCGCTCGCGCCGACGATGCGTCCCTGCTGACGCGCGAGCGCCTGCACCGTCGCTTCGCGTGCGTCGGTGAAATCGACGGCCGCGAGGATCGCGTGTACGAGCACGCCGAAGCGCCGGCCGCCCGGACGCGCTGCGCGCGACGCGTCCACCTC
>JALOQG010000422.1 GCA_025453505.1 Myxococcota bacterium
AACATTTTCCCCGGCCTCGGCGGCACGCAGCGCATGCCACGTCGCAGCGGACTGGTGAACGCGAAAGATCCGATCGCCGGCGACGCCGGTTTCACGGCGGTGTTGCAGGGCAAGAACTTCCGCGCGCGGGAGGCGGCGGAAATCCGCATGATCGACGCGGTCGTGCCGAAAGACACCGATCTCGACGCGTTCGCGGAGAAGTACCTGCGCGAGACGCTGCCAACGCTCGATCGCACACCGCCGCCCGACTTGGCCAACGCCGAAGCGCTGCGGGAGCTCATCCTGCCGGTGATCCGCAAGGCGACGGGCGGCCGGCCCAATCCGCGCGCTCCGTACGTCGCCCTCGACGCAATGATCAAAGGCGCGGCGCTTCCGATCCGAGAAGCGATGCGCGTAGAGCGCGATGCGTTCATCGAGCTGGCGACCGGGGCCGAGGCGAAGGCCGGGATGCGCTTCTTCTTCACGCAGCAGCAAACGCAAAAGCTGCCGAAGGGCTGCAACGGAAAGCCGCGTGAGATCACGACCGTCGGCGTCGACGGAATCGACGGGTACATGGGCAACGCGATCGCGTACCTCGCTCTCGAGGCAGGCTATCGCGTCGTCGGCCACGTCCCGCTGGCGAAGTTCGCAGACGCTGCACCGAAGAAGCTCGCCGCGAAGTACGAGCGAGCGGTAAAGAAGGGGAAGCTCACCGCGGACGACGTCGCCAAGAAGGTGGGCAGCGTCGAGATCGCCGCCGAGAACCCGGCCGCGCTCGCATCGTGCGATTTGATCGTCGAGGCGCGCATGGAGAATCGGGATCTCAAGGCCGAGTTCTTCCGCGCGCTGGGAAAGCACGCAAAGAAGGGCGCCATCGTGGCCTCGAACTCGAGCTCGATGGGTCCGGGAATGTTGTCGGCGTACTTCGCGGAGACCGGCGGCAGCGACGCCGACTTCGTGAACCTGCACTTCTTCAGTCCGGCCGAGCACCCGATGATGCAGCTGGTCGAGATCATTCGCGGCAAGCGCACGAGCGACGACGCGGTCGCGACGGCACACGCCTTCGTGCGCAAGATCGGCAAAACGCCGCTCGTGCTGAACGACGGCTCCGCGGGCTTTCTCGTCAACGCCGGTCTCGCTGCGTACTTCCAGGCGGCCGAGGAGCTCTACCGCGAGGGAACTCCCATCGCGACGATCGACGCCGCGATTCGCAAAGACGTGCTGCCGATGGGCCCCTTCGAGCTCGGCGATCAGGCAGGTCTCGACATCGCCGCGGGCATGTACGACACGATCGCGGCGGAACGCGCGCCCGCGGTCGAGCCGTTAGTTTGGAAGATGCGCAAGCTCGGTCGGCTCGGCATCAAATCGGGCGCGGGCTACTACGAATACGAGGGCGGACAGAAGAAGGGCGAGTGGTCGGGTCTCGCCGCCCTGGTTTCCAACCGAGGCTCGCGTGTCGCGAGCGAAGACGAGATCGTCGAGCGCTGCATGCGCGCCCTCTACTCAAAGGCCCACGAGCTTCTCGACCGCGGCATCGTCGCGTCCGACGCGGAGGCCGATCTCGCCTTCGTCTTCGGCATCGGCTTCGCGATGCATCTCGGCGGCCCGCTCTACTACGGCCGGCTACGCGGCTGGGACCGCGGCTGAGTGAGCGTCCAAGCGCGTGGCGAAATCTTTCGTGATGCGCTCATCGCGATCGGCTTCGTCGCGTTGTTCCTCGTCGGGTTGGGCAGACCCGAGTTGATGGACCCGGACGAGTCGCGCCATGCCGAGATCGCGCGCACGATGCTTGCCGAGGGGCGTTTTCTCACGCCGCGCGTCTACGGCGAAGCCTACTACGACAAGCCCGTCGGCTATCACTGGACCGTCGCCGCGTCGCTCGCATTTTTCGGCCCGACGACAGCGGCGGCTCGGTTGCCCTCTGCGCTGGCGGCGCTCGCGACGTTAGCCACCACGGCCTGGTGGGCCTTGCGAATCCGCGACGCGGCCGCCGCGCGACTCGCCGCGGTGATGCTCGGTACGAGCCTACTGTTCGTCGCGCTAGGCAGGTTCGGCGGTATCGACATGGTTTTCACGGCGCTGCTGACCGCGGCGGTCGCGCGACTGTCCGTCGCCGCGAACGAGGCCGCCGCCTCGCGGCGATCGGCACTCGTTGTCTACGTCCTCGTCGCGCTCGCGACCCTGGTCAAAGGCCCGGTCGCGTTGGCGCTCGTCGCGCCGGCGCTCGTCGCGGCTTGGATCACGACGCGAGAGGAGAGCGCTGCATGGTTGGTGCCGTGGCGAGGTGCGGCGACGATTCTCGCGATCGCCGCGCCGTGGTACGCGGCAGCCGCCCACGCCGACCCACTCTACATCCGCACGTTTCTCGAGACCCACAACCTCGCTCGCTTCGCCGGCAGCGAGGCGCTCGCACACCAGCGGTCGACGCTCTACTACGCGATCGCCCTTCCGCTCGCCTGCCTTCCGTGGACGCCGCTCATCGCCGTCGGGAGCTACACGAGGTTACGCGGCGGTCGGTGGTCCGCCTCCGAAGTCGTGCTTGCCGTCTGGCTCGCGGCGGTGCTCATCGTGTTCGCGCTCGCGGGCACGCGGCTCGTCACGTACTTGCTGCCGGCGTTCCCGGCGCTCGCGGTGCTGGGGGCAGTCGGGTTCGTCGACATGCGAAGCGATGTCGTTGCCGTCGAACGCTGGCGCGTGCGGCTGCGGGTGTGGGCCTCGTTTTGGGGAACGGTTGTCGCCATCGCCGTCGCGGCGGCGACCGGTTTACGCATCGCGTCGCACGGCATGGGGACCGGCGCGACGCTGACGGCGATTCTCTTGCTCGCGAGCGTCGTCGCGTACGGGGTCGCGATCCGGCGATCTTTCGGGTCGATCTCGCCACAACCGGCTCTCGCGTTGCTCGCGGCGGGCACCGTCCTCGCCGCCGCAGCAGCCTACGGCCCGGTCGCCGATCTGCTCACGCGCGCGAAGGGGTACCAGGCCCTCGGCAGCGAGCTCGCACGCGAGCTGCCCCCCGACAGCGTGGTCCTGAGCCTCGCGCGCGCGCCGCACGCGCTCTCCTTCTATTCCGGACGCACGATCGGCCGGGTCCGCGACCTCGATGGGGCACGCTCCGCGCT
>JALOQG010000423.1 GCA_025453505.1 Myxococcota bacterium
GGCGTCGATCTCGACGACGATCCCGACGTCGAGCTGCTGCTCGAGGTCGAGGACGCCGCCGCGCGCTTCAACCTCAACGCGATGCTGCAGCAGGGCAAGGTCGAAGAGGCGGCCCGCGCGCAGCTCGAGGCGCTCCTCGCGGGCGTCCTCGCGATCATGCCGGAGGCGCCGGCCGAGGGCCGCTACGACCCCGCGCAGCTCGCCGCGAACGTCGCCGACTGGATCGACGCGGACGAAGTCGCGAGCGACGGCAGCGCCGAGGAGGACGCCTACGGCCGGCGCACGCCGCCGACGCGCCCGTCGAACCTGCCGCTGCTCTCGGTAGACGAGCTACGCCTCGTGGACGGCTTCGACGGCCCGCTCGTCGATGCGCTGCGGCCCTTCGTCGGCGTGCATCCGCTCGTCGGTGGCGGCGGCATCAACCTGAACACCGCGCCGCCGTGGGTGCTCGCGCAGCTCCAGCGCGGCTCCGAGATCAGCGGCTTCCGCCCGCTCGAAGAAGAGGACGTCAAACGCATCGTCGAGGCGCGCGAGGAAGGACCCCTCTGCGCCGGCGAAGGCGCGACGGCCGCGAGCTGCACGCCGATCACCGAGCTCCTCGGCACCGACACGCTCGATCCCGCGCCGACCCTGCGCTCGAACGTGTTCCGCGTGCGCGCGACGGCGCGGGTCGTGGACGTCGAGCGCCGCATCGAAGCCGTGATCGACCGCAGCGACCCCGCCGAGCTGGTGCGGCTGTCCTGGCGCTCCGAGTGAGGTATCCATCCCCGCCATGCTCGGACGGAGCACAGGACTCGACCTCGGCGCCCACTCCATCAAGGTGGTCGAGCTGCGCCAGACCCTCCGCAACGTGGAGCTGGCGCGGCTCGTCGCGGCGCCGGTCACGCCGGGCACGACGCCGATCGAGACGCTGCGCGCGGGCGCGGCTTCGCTCAGCCTCGCGAACGAACGCGTCGTCGCGGCGCTGGCCGGCGACAAGGTCGCGCGCCGCCCGATGCACTTCCCGTTCCGCGACCGCCGCCGCATCGCGCAGGCGGTCCCGTTCGAGGTCGAGAGTTCGACGCCCTTCGAACTCGACGACGTCTTCGTGGACTGGGAGCCCGTCGGCGAACGCAACGGCGGCGGCGAGATCGTCGCGACCGTGGTGCGCCGCGACGAAGTCGCGAACACGCTGACGGCGCTGCGCGACGCCGGCGTCGAGACGCGCGTCCTCGAAGTCGAAGGCCTCGCGCTCGCCAACCTCGCCGCCTTCCTCGACCTGCCCGGCACGCGCCTGCTGGTCGACCTCGGACACCGCAAGACGACGCTCTGCCTGCTCGTCGACGGCATGGGCCGCGCCGCCCGCACGATCCCGGTCGGCGGCCGGCTGCTGACCGAGGCGCTGGTGCGCGACCGCAAGCTCGAGTGGGACGAAGCCGAGCGCGTGAAGCACCGCGACGGCGTGCTCGGCAGCGATCTCACGCCGGTGTCGCCCGCCGCGGCGCGCGCGCTCGAGCGGCTGGTGCGCGAGCTGGTGCGCAGCGTCGGCGGCTTCGAGTCGGCGCTCGGCATGCCGCCCGAGAAGGCGATCGAGGAGATCACGCTGCTCGGCGGCGGCGCGCGCTTGCAGCGCATCGACGAGTACCTCGGCGCGCAGCTCGGCATGCGCTGCGCACGCCTCTCGGTGCCGCCCGGCGAGACGACCGGCGCGTTCCTCGCGGCCGGCGATCCGCTGCGCTTCGCGCCCGCGCTCGCGCTCGCACTGCGCGGCACGTTGCGCGCGCGCACGCGCACCAACTTCCTGCAGGCGGAGTTCGCGCCGCGCCTCGACGTGCGGCGGATCGCACGCGAGCTGCGTGCGACGGCCGTGCTCGCGGCGATCGCGCTGGTGCTCGCGCTCGGCGTCGGCGCGGGGCGCATCGCCGTGCAGTCGCGGCGCGCCGCGGCGCTCGAGGCGCAGCTCGCGCAGATCTGGAACGAGGCGCAGCCGGGGCGGCCGGTGCCCGCCAACGTGTCGAAGTCGCTCGAACAGGCGCTGCGCGACGCCCAGCAGCGCGCCGACTTCCTCGGCATCTACGGCGGCAATCTCTCGGCGCTCGACGTGCTGACGCAGATCTCGAAGCGGGTCCCGAAGGATCTCTCGATCATCCTCGAGGAACTCTCGATCGACGGCCAGGTCGTGCGCTTCCGCGGCCACACGCCGAGCTTCGCGGCGGTCGATCAACTCAAGACGGCGCTCGCCACCTTTCCGCACTTCGGCGAGATCCGCGTCTCGGAGATCCAGGCGGACGCGACGCGCGGCGGCAACACCTTCAGCGTGACGATCGGGCTCGCGCCGAGCAGCGCCGGGGGCGCGACCGGCGCGCCGCCGCCGCCCGCGCCGCGAGGTCGCCGCCCGTGAACGACCTCCTCGAGCGCATCCGCAACGCTCTCGGCGGGCTCGCCCCGCGCGAGCGCCTGCTGCTCGGCGGCGCCGGCGGCATGCTGCTCGTCGCGCTGCTCTGGCTCGTGATCGCGATGCCCGCGCTCTCGAAGCTGCGCGACTCCGAAATGCGCGTCGCGAACGCCGAGCGCGACATCGAGATCGCGCAGCGCCTGCGCGGCGAGCTGGGCGAGATGCAGGGACGCCTCGACGTCGTCGAGCGGCGCATCCGCGAGGGCCCGAAGGGCAACATCTTCACCACGCTCGAAGAGCTGTCGCAGAAGTCCGCGATCAAGGTCGAGTCGATGGAGCCGCAAGCCGCACCGAGCAACGACCGCTACAAGGAGACGAAGGTCCAGCTCGTGCTCAAGCAGGTGACGCTCGCGCAGGCGGTGTCGTTCCTGCACGGCATCGAGTCGGCGCCGCAGTTGCTCTCGATCAAGAGCCTGCGCGTGCGCACGCGCGCCGAGAAGGAGCAAGACCTGCTCGACGTGACCTTCACGGTCTCCTCGTTCGAGACGCTCTGATGAGCGCAGCGCAAGCCGACTGGGAGCCGGCCTTCGGCCTGACGGGCGTGCGACGGGCGCTCGCGATCGCCACTGCCGCGATCCTCCTCACCGGCGTCTTCATCGTGATCGGATTTCCCTACGACCGCCTCACGCCGCGCATCACGCAGGCGGTCGAGGCGACGACCGGC
>JALOQG010000056.1 GCA_025453505.1 Myxococcota bacterium
CTGGCGCGCGGCTACTTCTTCGAGTCGGACCTGCTGTTCCGGCTCGGCACGATCCGCGCGGTCGTGACGGACGTCCCGATGCCGGCGCGCTACGGCGACGAGCAGAGCGGGCTCGTCGTGAGGCGGGTCGTCGGCCCGTTCGCGCGCGGCCATCTCGCGAACTTCGGCAAGCGGCTCTTCTACAACTACTACCTGCGCAACTTCAACGTCGCGTCGATCGAGATCGCGCTCGCGCTGCCGATGATCGCGTTCGGCGGCTGGATCGGCGTGACGCGCTGGCTCGAAGGCAGCGCGCGCGGCGTCACCGCCTCCGCCGGCACGGTGATGCTGGCCGCCCTGCCCGTCCTCGTCGGGATCCAGTTGCTGCTGGCGTTCCTCTCCTACGACATGGCCAACGTGCCGCGCGAGGTGTTGCACCGCCGCCTCGCCGCGGACGACGCGAACTAGGATTGCAGGCGTCCCACCGCGACGGATTCGTTGTAGGGGAACACGCGCCCGACGGCGCGCGGGAACGGGAACGAGTACACGCGCTCGATCGCGCATCCGGCGCCGGACAACAGCTCGCGCAAGGCGTCCGCGTCCAGATGCTCGACGTGCGTCGGATCGGAACGGAAGCCGGCCTCCTGCGGCGCGATCAGGACCACGCGCCCGCCGGCACGCAGCGACGGCAACCAGTGCGCGATCAGCGCGGCCGCGTCTGCGCGCGACATGTGCTCGAGCACGTGCGCGAAGAGCAGCGTGTCGAAGGGCGCGCGAGATTCGGCCGAGGCGCGGAACGCCTCGGGCGTGTAGGCGATCGCACCGCGCGCGCGCGCGGTCTCGACGGCGGCCGCGTTCGGATCGACGCCGACGGCCGCCGCTCCGAGGTGCAGCAGGTTGCGCCCGATGCCGCAGCCGACTTCGAGGGTGCGGCCGAGCTGCATCCGCCGCAGGTGCCAGCGATACGGCGCCTGCACGTCGAGCCAGCGCTTCCAGCGCGCACCCTCGAGGCGCGCGAGGCGTGCGGCATAGGCGTCGGTCTTCGAATCCGCGTCGGGCACGCGGCGCATGGTAGACGGCGGCGATGAACCCGCCCGCGCGCATCACCTTCGCAATCCCGTTCTGGCGGCGGCCTGCGTATCTGCACGAGGCGCTGGCGAGCGTCGTCGCGCAGCGCAGCCGCGCGTGGCGCTGCATCGTGATGGACGACGGCGGCGAACCCGAGGCCGACGTCGCACCGGTCGTCGCCGCGTTCGCGGATGCGCGCATCACCCATGTCCGCAACCCGGTGCGGCTCGGCATGGTCGGCAACTGGAACCAGGGGATCGACCGCGCAGCGACCGAGTTCGTGACGCTGCTCCACGCCGACGACCGGCTCTTGCCGGACTACTGCGACGTCGTGTTCGCGCTCGCGGACGCGCACCCGCACGCCGCCGGCCTCGCGACCGGCGCCGCGATCATCGACGCCACGGGCCGCTCCGCCTTTTCGTTTCCCGACGCCGTGAAGCGTCTGCTGATCCCGGCGGGCGAACCGTGGCTGCTCGCGGGCGAGACGGGACTGCGCGCGATCGCGCGCGGCGACTTCGTGATGTGCCCGACCGTCGCATGGCGGCGCGAACGGCTCGGCGCGCGGCGCTTCGACCCGGCCTGGAAGCAGGTGCAGGATCTCGACTTCCTCGCCCGCCTGCTGCTCGACGGCGACTCGATCGTCGGCACGCGCCGGCGCGTCTATGCGTACCGGCGTCACGCCGCGAGCGCGACGTCGCTGCAGACCCGGGACCTCTCGCGCTTCGAGGAAGAGGTCGCCGTGCTGGACCGCATCGCGGCGCAGGCGCGCGAACGCGGCTGGAGCGACGCCGCGCGCATCGCCGAACGCAAGTCGATCGTGAAGCTGCACGTCGGCTTCCGCGCGACGTCCGATCTCGCGCGCGGCCGCTGGTCGGATGCACGCCGCAAGCTCGCATGGCTGCTCTCCGGACGCGGGGCATCGGGATGAGCCTCCCGTTCCTGGACCCAGCGCAGCGCAATCTCCAGACCGATTCGATCCCTCGTCGCGTCAAGGATCCGGCGAGGACGCGCGACCGGGCACTTCGTAGAGACGATCGGCACCCACCACCACGAGCGGCCTCCAGCCCGTCAGCTTCTCGAACGGCGCGGTGTCCGGATCGCGCACGAGCACGTGCGTCGCACCGAGCGCACGGAACGCGGGCCCGCGCGGGTCGATGCGCAGGATCACGAAATCCTGCGAGTGGAGCTGGAAAGTCGGCGTGGAGCCCGGCGACGCGACGAACGCGACGTGTGCGTAGCGGTCGTACACGCTCCGCTGACGGCGTTCGGGATCGATGCGTCGCCAAAGCGCGAGCGGCGGCAGCGGGTGGGCACCCGCCAGCGAGCGCACGCCGAGCGTACGGAACAGGTTGGGCAGGTCGTCGCGGCCGAACGAGACCCAGACGCTCTCGCCGCCCGCGGCGCGATCGATCGCCACGATCTCGCGCGCGAGAGCGTTGTCGCGCAGGAAGGCGCTGCCGCCGATCGCCAGCGGGTTGAACCAGAGCGACGAAGCGCCCGACACCAGGGCGAGGAGCGGCAGGGCGACGCGCGGGCGATGCACGAAGGCGGCCGCGAGAAGCGCATTGCCGAGTGCGAACGCGGCGAGCACCGGCAGGCGCGCATCGGGGAGCACGCGCGCGAGCGCGACGCCGCTGCCCGCGACGAGCGCGCCCCAGCCGATCGCAATCGCCGCACCGCGCTGCCACTCGCTGCCGCGCAGCGGCACCGCGCAGGCGGCGAAGCGCACCAGCAGGATCGCGTCGGCGAGGCCGAGGCCGATCACGGCGCGACGGCCCGGCACCGAGCCGAGCAACGTCGCGCGCGCCAGCCACGCCGGGAAGCCGAACACGATGTAGAGCCACAGCACGGCGGCGTAGATCGCGACGGCCGCCGTCAGCGCGTCGATCCGCTCCCCGCGCGCACGGCGCCACAGCAACAGCGCGACGATCGCCGGCGAGAGCAACCAGAACGAAGCCGCCTCGCAGACGTTGAAGAGCGGCCCCCACCCATCTGCCCAGAGCGGCGCGCCGAGATTCGCGTTGAGCAGCGCGGCGACGCTGCGCTCCGCGCCCGTCGAGAGCCGCCGGCCCGGGTACACCGTATTGCGGATCGTCTCGATCGCGTCGCGCGCCTCCCACGCGAACGCCGCGACGATCGCGACCGCCGCCACCACCGCGAGGATCCCTGCTCCCACCCGCAGCCCGCGATGCTGCGCGAGGGGGAGCGTCGCACGCGCATCGAGCAGCGTGCCCGCGAGCAGCGCGACGACCAGCCAGCCCAGCGTCACCTGGTAGGGCGGGTAGATCGTCAACGCGAACCACGCGCCGGCGAGCGCCAGCGCGAGCGCCGCACTCGCAATTCCTCGCGGCGTGCGCGCGCGCGCGAGCGCCAGCGCGGCGAGAAACACGACGCCCGCGCAGATCGCGTGCGGCGCCGCATTCAGCGCCCAGAACTGGAAGAACGGCGAAACGACCAGCAGCGCGCTGCCGGCCGCCGCGATCCCGATGCGCCCGCGCGCGACCACGCACAGAACGGCGAGCCACACGCCGAAGAGGCCGAACGCGCGGCTCCACCACTGCCACGCGAGACCCACGTCGGGGCCGAGGAACCAACCCCACATCGTCGGCCGGAAGAGCGTCGCCCAGTGCGCGACCGGCACTTCGATCGGAAGCAACATGCCGGTTCCGCCACCGAGGATGGGATTCACGACGGGAAAGACGGGCTCCGCCGCGCGCTGCGCGAGGATCAGCGGGATCTGCACCTTCCAGTCGTCGGAGCGGATCGGGCGCGGCTCGCCGAAGAGCACGCCCGCCGGCTCGCTGCCGTCGATCACCTCGTGCCACGCCGCGATCGAGAAGCCGTGGACGCGCAACGCGACGAGCGCGGCGAACGCGAGCAGCAGCAGCGCCGCGATCGCGAGACCAATCCGCCGCAATCGGGCGCCGTCGGGTTGGTCGGGGACGGGCGATCGCGTAGGCTCGGCTTCAGCGTCGCTCGAAGGAGATCCCATGCATCCTCGCGTCCAGCTCGCTCGCTCGTTCGCACGCGCCGCGGCGTGTCTCGGCGTCGTGCTCGTGCTCGCACCCACCGCGCGTGCCGAGCATCACGAGAAAACCGATCCGCACGCCTCGCATGCCGCCACCGTGGTGGCACCCAGCCAGCCGATCCCGCGCACGTCGCGCCCCGCGGACGCCAAGCTGTACATCATCTCGCCGACGAGCGGCGAAACCGTCGCGAACCCGGTGACCGTGCGCTTCGGCCTGGCCGGCATGGGCGTGGCGCCCGCCGGCGTCGCGACGCCAGACACCGGCCATCACCACCTCGTCATCGACGCGCCGCTGCCGCCGATGGACAAGCCGCTCCCCAAGGACGATAAGCACGTGCACTTCGGCGGCGGGCAGACCGAGGTGACGATGGAAATGGCGCCGGGCGAGCACACGATCCAGCTCGTGCTCGGCGACAAGGACCACGTGCCGCACGATCCGCCGCTCGTCTCCGAGCCGGTGACCTTCACGGTCCGCTGATCAGCGCGCCGTAGCCTTCGCGAAAAGTCGGGTAGCGGAAGCGGTAGCCGGCGGCGCGCAGGCGCGCGTTCGAGCAGCGCTTGTTGCCACCGCGCGCGCGCGCGCCCGGCGCGGCTTCGCCGACCGCGGGCTCCGCGACGCCGAGCGTCGTCGCGAGCCAGCGCAACACGGCGGCCTCGTCGGCAGGCTCGTCGTCCACACCGATCAGGATCGGCGGCGGCGCGACTCCGCGCAGCGCCGCCCCGATCAGGTGGGCGAGCGCGCCGGCGGCGTCGTCGCGGTGGATGCGGTTGCCCCAGCGCGGCGGACCCGGCGCGATCCCCGCGCGACCGCTGCGCACGCTCTCGATCATGCGCGTGCGGCCCGGCCCGTAGATGCCGCCGAGGCGCAGCGCCGTCGCCGGAATGCCGCTCTCCTGCAGGACGCGTTCGGCTTCGAGCATGCGTGCGCCGCGGAAGTCGCGCGGCGCGGTCTCGCTGGTCTCGTCCACCCACGAGCCGTCGTCCTGCGCATAGACCGCCGTGCTCGACGTGAAGAAGAGATGCCGCGGCGTCGCAGCGCGCGCGCGCAGCGCCGCGATCAGATTGCGCTGGCCTTCGACGTAGGCGCGGCGGTAGGCGGCGTCGTCGCCGGCGTCCGCCGCCACCGCGCACACGGCGACGTCGATCGGCGCCGCGAGCGTCGCGAGAGCGGCCTCGATCGACCCCGCATCCGCGAGATCGGCGCGCAGCGCCGTGATGCCCACGGGCAATCCGTCCGCGCTGCGCTTCAGGCCGGCGACGCGGTGGCCCGCGTCGCGCAGCAGCTCGGCGAGCGCGCTGCCGACGTAGCCGCAGCCGGCGATCAGGATCTGCGCCAAGCGATCAGCCCCCGTAGAGCCCGCCGTTGACGTGGATCACCGTGCCGTGCACGTAGCCGCCGCGCGTCGCGAGGAACGCGACGACGTCGGCGACCTCCTCCGGCGTACCCATGCGGCCGAGCGGTACGCGCTCGAGGATGCGCGCGCGCGCTTCCTCGGGCAGGCCCGCCGTCATGTCGGTCTCGATGAAGCCGGGCGCGACCGAGTTGACGCGGATCTCGCGGCCGGCGAGTTCGAGCGCGAGCGACTTCGTCAGCGCGTCGAGCCCCGCCTTCGCCATCGTGTACGGCGATTGCCCGCGGTTGCCGACGTGACCGACCACGCTCGACACGTTGATGATGCGCCCGCTCTTCTGCTTCATCATCAGCTTGCGCAGCGCGAGCTTGGTCAGATACCAGGTGCCGCGCGCGAGCGCGGCGACGACGTCGTAGTCGTCGAGCTTCATGACCGGCGTCGGCGCGTTGCGCACGACTCCGGCGTTGTTCACGAGCACGTCGAGCCGGCCCGCCCGCGCGATCAGCGCTTCGACGAGCGCATCGACCTGCGCCGGATCGGCGAGATCCGCGCGCAGCACGAACGCACCCGGCAACTCGGCCGCGAGCTTCTCGGCGGCGTCGGCGCTCGCGTTGCAGTGCAGCGCGACGCGGAACCCCTCGGCCGCGAGCGCGCGCGCACAAGCGGCGCCGATGCCGCGTGCGGCGCCAGTGACCAGTGCGACGGGCCGATCGCTCACGCGCGCACTTTAGCAGTCCGGGATGTCGAGCGGCCGCCTGCCGCTAGGCTCGCTCGGCGATGCGTCGCGCACCGCGATGCCGGTCGCACACAGCCCTCGAGGAGCATCGAAGCATGCGGGACGTCGTCTATTACGCGCAGCTCGCCATCGAATCGCTCGTCGGGATCTTCGGACTCCGGCTCTACGAGGAGCCGCGCTTCGACGTCGTCGCCCGGATCGAGCCCGCCATCGAGGTGCGGCGCTACGACGCGCGGCTCGCCGCGGAGGTGGACGAGACCGAGACGGACGAAGCCGCCCGCGGCCGGGCCTTTTCGGCGCTCTTCGAGTACATCGCGGGCGCCAACACCGGACGCGACGCCGGCGAGAAGATCGCGATGACCACGCCGGTCGAAGTAGCGACGCCACGCGCGGAGAAGATCGCGATGACGGTGCCCGTCGAGACGTCGCGCACGGGACCGGGGACGCGCATGCGTTTCTTCCTTCCGGCGAAGTACACGCTCGAGAGCGCGCCGCGTCCGACCGACCCGCGCGTGCGGCTCGTCGAGATCCCGGCCGGCTCGGTCGCCGTGCTGCGCTTCGGCGGCCGGCCGAGCGACGCCGACATAGAACAGCGACGCGAGGCCCTGCTGCGAGCAATCGAGTCGTCCCGGTGGACCGCGGCGGGCGACGCGACGACGCTCTTCTACGACGCGCCGTTCACCCTGCCCTTCGTGCGCCGCAACGAGATCTCGGTTCCCGTCGTTCCGCGCGATGCGGAGAACCCCTAGCGCCGATCCAGCATCCACTCCCACGCCAAGAGCGCGAGCCTAGAGCCCGAGTTCGGCGAGCAGCGCGGCGAGATCCGTCGGCTCCGCCTGGACGATCTGCGAGCCCGGCGGCAGCGCCTCGCCGAGCCGGCGGAAGTAGCGCTTGTCGGGTCGCGACTCGACGAGCACCACGATGCCGCGATCGTCTTCGCTGCGGATCAACCGGCCCACCATCTGTTTCAGGTTCAAGAGCATCTTGCCGAGCGCGAAGCGCTCGAAGGCGTCGATGCCGCGGCGGCGCAGGCGCAGCTCGCGGCGGCGGCGCAGCTCCGTCGGCACCTCGAAGGGCAGCTTCTCGATCACGACGGCCTGCAGCGCTTCGCCGGGCAGGTCGAGCCCCTGCCAGAACTTGCGCGCGCCGAGCAGCACCGCGCCGCCCTGGCGGAAGCGTTCGACCAGCGCGGCGGGATCGTCGCTCGCGCGGCGCGGCGCGAGCACTTCGATGCCGTCGTCGCGCAGCCGTCCGGCGAGCAGAGCCGCGACGTCGTCCATGCGGCGCAGGCTCGTGAAGAGACCGAGCGTGCGACCGCCGAGACGGCGCGCGACGGCTTCGATCACGTCGGCCGTCTCGCGCACCAGATCGGCGCCGCCGGCGAGCGCCGCGACGCGCATGTGTTTCTCGTACGGGAACGGACTCGGCACCGACACGCGCAGCACGCGCTCCTCCTCGGGCCCCTCGATGCCGAGTTCGCCGAGCGCCGCGAACGCGTCGCCGCCGACGAAGAGACTCGCGGAGACACCCGCAAACGAGGAGAGCCGTGCGAGAAAGTGTTCGCGGAAGGCGTCGGCCGGCGAGACGAGTCGCACGGCGAGCCGCCAGCGATCCCACGGCGCGTCCACGCCCTCGAATGCCGCGACCGAGTCTTCCGAGCCGCGGAACGCGAGGCGCAGCGCGCTCGCCGACGCGCGCAGCTCGGCGAGCGTCCGCTCGACGGCGCTCGATACGACTTCCTCTTCGAGCTCGCGCTCGATCGCACCGGCGACGCCCTCGATCTGCGCGGCGGCGATCTCCGCGCGCTGCGCCGCGGCCGCGAACGCGTCGCTCGCGCCTTCCGGAATCTGCACCTCGCCGAACTCGCCGGTCAGCGGCGCGAGCGCGTGCCCGAGCGCGACCAGCTCCTGTTGCACGGCGCGCCGCCACGCGAGCGCGTCGCTCTTCATGCGACGCCGCGCGCCGGAAGGAAGCAGCGCGTCGCCGCCGTCGCGACGCTTGCGGTCCGGGCGGCCGAACACGTCGTCGAGCCGCTCGAGTACTTCGTCGGGCCGCACGCCGAGCGCGTAGACCTCGTCGGCGACGTCGGCGAGCTCGTGCGCCTCGTCCACGATCGCGTGCTCGAAGGCGGGATAGTCGGGCGGCCAGCGCAGCAGCAGGTCGTGGTTCGCGACGACCAGATGTGCACCCGCGAGCGAGGCGCGCCGCCGGCCGAACGCACAGTGCGCGTGCAGCGCGCACTGCTCGCGCGTGCACTGTTCGGCACGCGCCGCGACCGAACGGCGCAAGAGATCCGCGAGCGGCGGATGCCGACGCAGCCACGCGCCGGGCATCGAGCCGAGCTCGCCGTGCGGCCGGATCGACGCGCACGCGGCGAGCACCGCGTAGGCGAGCCGCTGCTCCGCGAAGAGCTGGCTCTCGCCGGCCTCCGCGAGCACCGACGCGAGCCGACGCTCGCACGCGTAGTTCGCGCGCCCCTTGATCGAGAGCGCGCGCAGCGACGCGTGCCCGAGGAATCGCGCCGCGGCCGGGATGTCCTTCGCGAAGAGCTGGTCCTGCAACAGCTTGGTGCGCGTCGAGATCACGACCGGCCGCGCCTTCGCGCCGCCGCTGAGCCGCGCCTGCGCGGCCTGCTGCATGGCGAACGGGATCGCCGCCGCGAGATACGCGAGCGACTTCCCGACGCCCGTGCCGCCCTCGATCAGGATGCGGCCGCCGTCGCGCAGCACGGACGCGAAGTGCAGCGCCAGCTCGACCTGCTCCTCGCGCACGCGATAGCCCGCGAAGTGGCGCGCGCCGCGCGCGGCGTCGCGCAGCACCGCCGCGATCGCCTCCTCTTCGAACGGCACGGGCGCTTCGTCGCTCGCACCGATCGGAATGTATGCGCCCGGCGGCTCCGGGAAGAGCGGCGCGTCCGCGCGCGGCGGCGCCAGCAGCGCGGTCCACGGCGAGTCGGGCGCAAAGCGCGCGAGCGCCGCGTGCGCCGCGACGGTGCGCGGCGAGCCGCTGCGGGCCTCGGCGGCGATCGCCGCGACGACGCGCAGCGTGTCCGCCGCGTCGTCGAGCGCGCGGTGACGCTCTTCGGTGCCGAGCAGCGCACGCGTGAAGCTCTCGAGGCGCAGGTCCGGTGCGTCGGGATGCGTCACGGCGAGCAGATCCTGCGTGTCGAGGTAGCGTGCGCCCGCGAACTCACCGCCGATCCAGCGCGCCAGGAAGTGCCGCTCGAACTCGGCGTTGTGCGCGATCAGCGTGCGCCCGAAGAGCGCCGCGCGCAGCCGCTCGTGCGCCTCGTCGAGCGTCGGCGCGCCGACGCGCATCGCATCGGTGATGCCGGTCAACCGCGCGATCGCGGGCGGCACCGGAACGCCGGGATCGAGCAGCGTCGCGATGCTGCGCGCGGGCCCTGGACCGGGACCGACCAGCACCGCGCCGAACTCGAGGATGCGCGCGGCGGGATCGTTCGGGAAACCCGTCGTCTCGAGATCGACGACGGCGATCGGCCCGACGCGCGCCAGCCACGGGGCGAGCGGCGCGAGGTCGAGATCGAACTCCGCCTCCGTGATCGACGCCATCGGACCGGGACATTCCACCTCATTCCGGTCGAGGGCAAGTGGACGACACGGCGTCGCCGGGCGGCAACGCGTCGCGTGCTACACGAAGAGCATGAAGATCCAGCACTTCTTCGACGAGGCCACGGGGACGCTGTCCTACGTCGTCCACGAAGATCGGACCGGCGTCGTGATCGACCCGGTGCGCGACTACGACCCGAAGAGCGGGCGCGCGTCGTGGGCGTCCGCCGAAAAGATCGCGGCGTACGTCGCGCGCGAGCGTCTCTCGATCCCGTACGTGATCGACACCCACGCCCACGCCGATCACCTGACCGCGATCCCGTTCTTTCGCGAGCGCTTCGGAGCGCGCTCCGTGACCGGCGCGCGCGTCGGCGAGGTGCAGCGCGCGTTCCGCGACGTCTTCCACCTCGGCGAGGGATTCCCCGTGGACGGACGGCAATTCGACGTCCTCGTCGACGAGCACGATCGGCTCGGCTTCGGCTCGCTCGAAGTCGAGGCGCTGCACACGCCGGGGCACACGCCGGCGCACATGTCGTGGCAGATCGGCGACGCGGTGTTCGTCGGCGACACGCTCTTCATGCCCGACTACGGATCGGCGCGCTGCGATTTTCCGGGCGGATCCGCGGCCGTTCTATACGACTCGATCCAGCGCCTCTACGCAGTGCCCGACGACACGCGGCTGTTCATGTGCCACGACTACCAGCCCGGGGGCCGGCCGCTCGCGTTCGAGACGACGGTGCGCGAACAGAAGCGCTCGAACATCCAGATCGACGCGAACACGACGCGCGAGGCGTACGT
>JALOQG010000057.1 GCA_025453505.1 Myxococcota bacterium
TCGTTCGATGGATCGACGATCGCCGGCGAGTCCTTTCCCGCCGACACGTTCGGGTCTCTCGGCGGCGATCCGACGGGCGGCTATCGCTGGAACGCGATCGACGGCGTGACCTGGCTTCCCGGTTTCGACACGCCGCCCACTCGCCTGGCGGGGATCTCGCCCGACGGCTCGACGATCTTCGGGATCGCCGCAGGCAAGGCCGCGCGTTGGGACGCGGGCGTGCTGACGATCCTGACTCCGCCGACGCATCCCGGTGGCATGCCCGCGACGCTGCTCGCCGAGCGACCGGACGGGCGTTGGATCGGCGCAGCGAGCCCCGACGCGGCCGGGTCCGTTCCGCCGCTCTTCCTGACCGACGGCATCGGCATCGAGCCTCTGTGGGTGCCGGAGGTCGGCGATCTGCACGCGACGCGTGCGTCGGCCGACGGCGGCGTCGTGGTCGGCTCCTTCACGGATTCACGCGGGATGGAGTTTCCGTTCCGCTGGAGCGATCACCCGCTGCCCCAGTTCGCGCAGCTGACCGAGCGTCCGATCGATGCGCGCGCGCATGGCGTGTCCGCCGACGGAAACGCGGTCGTGGGCCGCCATGATTCCACGGTGCACCCGTCCGAGGCGTTCGTCTGGACACCGCTGGCGGGTCTTCGGGACCTGCGCGACGTCCTGGAGGACGCCGGGTTCCCTCAGGTCCCTCTCTACCTGAACCCGCTGTGGTCGGCCGACGACGTCTCTTCCGACGGGAGCATCGTGATCGGCATCCGTCGGTATTTCGACGGCTTCATCGCCGGACTGCCGCAGCCCGTGCCGGAGCCCGGATCGTGTGCGGTCGCACTCGCCGCCCTGTTCGCGCTGCTCGGACTCGGCCGGCTTCACTCCACGTCGTAGAGTTCGTCCGCCATCACGTGCGAGCTGGCGTCGAGCGTGTCGCCGCGCGTGACGTACTCGCCGCGGATCCGCGCGGTGCGGTGCTGGACGAACGCGTCGCGCACGAAGACGTAGTAGTCGAGCGCGCTGGCCCGCGCGTTGCGGATCTGGTCGTCGGCCTGCGCGCGCGTGTTGATCGCGAAGAGCACGCCGACAGGCGCCACCGTGGTGCCCGTGTAGAGCAGCGGGTTCATCGCCATGCCGAGCAGATCGCCGACGGCGTCGCGCGGATTCGACGGCCCGAGCACCGGCAGCACCAGATACGGGCCCGGCGGCACGTGCCAGCGCGCGAACATCATGCCGAGGTCGGCGTCGTACTTGCCGAGTCCGGCCTCCGTCGCGGGATCGAAGAGACCTGCGACGCCGAGCGTGGAGTTGAGCAGGAAGCGTCCGAGCTCCGAGCCCGCCTCGACGAAGTTCGCCTGCCCGACGTGCGCGACGAAGCGCGGGGGAAAGCCGAGATTGCGCTGCGCATTCGCGAGCGAGCTCCGAACGCCGTCCGACGTCACCGACTTGTAGCCGCGCGCGACCGGCCCGAGCGCATGGTCGTCGACCGCCGTGTTGAAGCGGAACACCGGCCGGTTGATCGGCTCCAGCGAATCCGAGATCTGCTGGTGCTGCGGGCTCGTGGCGGCGCAGCCGAGCGCGCTCGCCACGAGCGCTGCGAGCAGCCAACGGATGGCCGTCTGGGGTTGCCGGGAAATTGCCGTCGCGATGCGCATCGAGGGGCTCCGTCTCGTCGAAACGGGCCTCGCGGTGCACTCCTCTTCGGCGATCCGCTGGAGAATCTGAGCGCGGAGTTCAGCTCCGGTCGGGCACCCAGTTGCCGTGGAACCCGAACGGCACGCGCTGCGGCAGGTGGATGCGCGCGACCGGCTTCCCGCCGAAGTCCTGCGCGTGCAGGATCACGACCTCGCTCCCGTTCGACGGCGCGTCGTAGACGTAGGCCATGATCCAGCCGTCGTCTTCGGCGGCGTCCGGCGTGCGCGGCACGAAGACCGGCTCGAGGAACATGCGGCCCGCTTCGGCGCCGTGGATCTCGGTCGTGCGCTTCACGAGATCGTGCTTGTAGATCGGTCCGATGCCGAGATGGTCGCCGAGGCTGCCGGTGTAGCCGAAGCGGATCGGCTTGCCGATGCGGCGCTCGTCGTGACGCGGGAACTCGTGACCGAGATCCGAGATCGTCTCGGTCGCGACCTTGCCCGACGAAGGGTCGATCACCCAGCGGTCGAGCGTCGGGCGGCCTTCGTTCGGACCGTTCTTGTCGCGGTCGAACATCTTCGGGTGGCGGCACACGTCCATCACGACCTGGCCGTCCGCCGTCTCGTACGCGTTCATCGGATGGAACACGTAACAGAGCGGCACCTCGAACCAGCGCACGTCGCTGCCCTGGCCGTCGCGCGGCAAGAGGCCCACGCGCGCGCCGTAGTCGGGATTCCAGACGTACGGGAAGGGGCCGTTCATGGCCGCCTGCACGTCGAAGGTGCAGGGCAGGTCGAAGACGACGACGTAGTGCTCGGTGATCGCGCAGTCGTGGATCATCGGCTTGCCGGGCACCGGCACATTCACCGTCTTGCGCACGCGGCCGTCGGTGCCGACGACGACGTATTGGACGTAGTCCCAGGCCCAGTAGTAGACCATCGCGTGCAGCTCGCCGGTGTCGGGGTCGAGCTTCGGATGCGCGGTGAACGAGCCCGGCAGCGTGCCCTCGAAGTTCGTGTAGGTCCGCGTATCGAGTTCGTCGGAGAGCTCGACGGGCAGGCCGCCCGCCTCGACGATCGCGAAGGTGCGGCCCGCGTGGCCGATCACGTTGGTGTTGGCGACGCCGGGGCCCATGCCGTGGCGCGGGCCCGGTGTCTTCGGCTGATGGCGGAACGCGGTGACGGCGTCGTCGGCGACCCAGCGGTTGCGATACCACGCGGCGCGGCCGTCCTGCAGGCGCAGTCCGTGCACCATGCCGTTGCCGATGAACCAGTGGTACTTCGCGGGATCGGGCTTCTCGATCGGGTTCGGGCCGATGCGCAGCAAGCGCCCCGAGAGCTCGCGCGGGATTTCGCCCGTGACGCGCAGGTCGCACGCGGTCACCTCTTCGGTGACGGGTGCGAAGTTGCCTTCGAGGTACGGGTTCGCGCTCATCGTCGCCTCCTGGAATCGGAGTCCGCGCGCGCGCCGAAACCGCGCACGCTCCGAACTCCATCCAGGGGACAGCGTCTACGGATCCGCTGACACTGTCAACGAGGACGATCGAGAGCGGTCAGGCCCCTCCGCCGAGGCGGCGGAAGATCGCGTCGGGCGTGTCGCTGGACGGGCCGCCGCCCTGGCTCTCGAGGACCTGCAGCCCCGCGATCAGGCGCTCGCAGAGCGCCGCTTCGTTCGCGACGCCGCGCTGGCGCAATTCGCGCGGGAGAACCTTCTGCACCAGGACGCGCAGCTCGCTCGGCGTCACCGCGCGCGGCTCGAGTCCGGCCTCTTTGAGCGCGATCCGGACGGTGCCGCGCGCCTCGAGACGCTCGAGCGTCGTGCTCTCCTCGACGGCCGTGCAGAGCCATTCGAACGCCGTCGAACCGGCCATCGCGACATTCTCCAGGTGCGGGCAGTGGCAGGGCGGGTGCCGGATCGGCCACCCCCCTGGTGGACCTGCTTGCTCGGGCGGCTCTTCGGTCCGGTCGTGAAGCGACTTGAGTCCTCGCGCGAAGCGCGTAGTGAGCCGCGGGCGAGCGAAGTGGGTCGGGTTCGATGGTTACCCGAAGAGCCGCGTCACGAACCAGTAGAGCCCGAGCCCGCAGATCACGGCGGAGCCGCCTTCGGCGAGTCCCGCGTACCAGCGCCGATCGCGCGCATTCGCGAGCAGCCGCAGCAGCGGCCACACCAGTGCGACGACCGCGAGCTGTCCGATCTCCACTCCCACGTTGAAGCCGAAGAGCGCGGGCACGAGCCGCTCGCGCGGCAGATCCATCTCGCCGAGGATCCCCGCGAAGCCGAAGCCGTGGACGAGACCGAATGCGAACGCGACGGCCGCGCGCAGCCGCGCGGGCCGCTCGACGCGATCGAGCATCGCGAAGTGACACACGGAGAAGAGCGCGACTCCGAGGAGCGCCGGCGCTGCGACCGACCCGAAACCGGCGCGTGACGCGATCGCGAGCAGCACCAGCGCCACGCCGATCGCCCACGGCAGCGCGCGCGGACGCCCGCCCAGCAGCCAGGCGTTCTCGGCCGCGACGAGCGCGATCGAGAAGCCGATCAGCGCCTCGACCGCGTGCGGCTGCGGATGCAGCACGCCCAGCGTGGCGAGCGCCAGCGTCAGGCTGTGCGCGATCGTGAAGCCCGTCACGAGCCCCGCGACTTCGCGCAGGCTCGCCGCGACGAGCAGCAGCGCGAGCACGAACGCGATGTGGTCGTAGCCGGTGGCGATGTGCTCGATGCCGAGCGCGACGTAGCCGCGCAGGTCCATGCCGGCGGCGTGCGGTGCGCCGTCCGCCGCAGCCGCGTCGAGCGAGCCGAGCGACCAGCTCGTGGACGTCGCGGAGAGCACGGACTCGCGAACCGATCCGTCCGGCATCTCGGCCCGCGCGAAATGGAGGTGCGAAGGCGCGACGTCGAGCAGCAGCGTGCTCTCGACCGCCGGCGCGCCCGGCTCCGGACAGCGCACGGCCCACTCGTAGGCGACCCAGCCTTCCGGCGACGCCACCAGCGCCGGGTCCACCACGGGCGGACACGGCTGCCCGTGACTCGAGAGCCGGACCGTGCTCGCGAAAAGCGATGCGACGCCCATCTGCGTACCGGGCTGGAGCACCGGATCCATCGCGAGCCGCGTCAGCTCGAGCCGCGGAATCCGGACGCGCACGAGCGCGCCGTCGCGCGTGATCGTCCAGCTCGAATAGGAGAGGCTGCGGCCGTGCGCATCGGCCCGCTCCGGCGCGATCCACGCCAGCAGCAGCAGCAGGGACACGAGCGCGCGGCGCCCTCGGCTCAAGGCGGCGCCGATCCCGCGACGTCGATCTCCGCGCGGCGGCGCAGGTCGTCGAGATACGCGCGCAGCGCGGCGTCCACGGCGCGCCGCTGGACTTCGGCGCGCACGGCGGGCTCGACCTCGGCCAGCTCCGCCGCGACCGGCGCCTCGCGCGCGACGAGGCGCAACACGTGATAGCCGCCGCTCGCGCGCACCGGCGCCGTGACGCCGCCCGGCGCGAGCGCGGCGAGCGCGTCGGCGGCCGTCGGGCCGAGCAGCTCGCGCAGCTTGGCCGCGGGCAGCGCGGCCGCCGGCAGCGTGCCGACGACGCCCGGGTCGGCGCGTTCCTGGACCGCAGCGGACGACTCTCCTGCGCGCAGTCGAGCGGTCGCGTCGCGTGCGCGCGCGAGCGCAGCGGCGTCGCCGTCGTCCGCGGCGCGCACGAAGACCTGCTCGACGCGCGCGCGGCCCGGCACCGCGAAGAGCGCGCGATGTTCGGCGAAGAACGCGGCGACTTCGTCCGTGCTCGGCTCGCGCTGTGCGGCCTCGCTCGTCACGGCCTCGATCACGGCGGTGATGAGCTCCGCTCGCACGCGCCGGTCCTGGCGCGCGAGGCCGAGTTCGAACGCGCGCTGCACGAGCAGCTCTTCGTCCACGAGGCGATCGAGTACGTGGCGCTCGTCCCTCTCGTCGAGCGCGTCGCGTCGATCCGCGGCGAGCGCTTCGAGCGCGCGCTCGTAGTCGGCGCGCCGCACCAGCGCTCCGTTCACGGACGCGATCGCGCCGTCCGGCACGCGCTCCGTTTCGGGCGCGGTGACGAGCCCGGCGATCGCCAGCGCGAGCCCCGCGCCCGCACCGGCGGCGAGCAGCCAAAGCGGTCGCGTCACTTCGCGGAGGTCTCCGCGAGAAACGCGACGACGCGCTGCGCTAGTTCCTCGCCGCAGTCTTCCTGCAGGAAGTGCCCGCCGGACGTCGTCGCGTGCGGACGTCCCTTCGCTCCGGGGATCCGCTGCTGCATCGGCACGTCGAGGCCGCGCGTGACCGGATCGCCGTCGCTGAAGAGCGTCAGGAACGGTTTCTCGAAGCGCTCGAGTTCCTGCCACGCGGAGCGATTCGCGGGCACGGCGGGATCCTCGGGAGAAATCGGCACGAGCAGCGGAAACTGGCGCGGGCCGGACTTGTAGGACTCGTCGGGAAACGGCGCGTCGTACGCAGCCACTTCGGCCGCGGTCAGCTCGCGGGTCGTCGCGCCTTGCAGGATGCCGCCGGTCGGGAACGTCGGGACCTTCTGCGAGAAGTCGCGCCACGCCATGAAGGCGTCGCTCGGCGGCGCCTCGCCGGTCGGCAGGAACGTGTTCGCCGCGACGACGCGCGCGAAGCGATCGCCCTGCTCGGCGACGAGACGCAGACCGAGCAGTCCGCCCCAGTCCTGGCAGAAGAGCGTGATGCGTCGCAGGTCGAGCACCTCGACGAACGCGCGCAGCCAGTCGACGTGACGCTGGTAGCTGTAGTCGCTGCGCTCGGCCGGTTTGTCGGAGCGGCCGAAGCCGACGAGATCGGGCGCCACGACACGGTATCCCGCGGCTGCGATGCCCGGGATCATCTTGCGGTACAGGAACGACCACGACGGCTCGCCGTGCAGGCACAGCACGGGATCCGCGCCGCGCGGGCCCTCGTCGACGTAGTGCATGCGCAGCCGCGCGCCGTCGCCCGACGGCACCTCCACGTAGTGGGGCGCGAAGGGGTAGTCGGGAAGATCCGCGAAGCGCTCATCGGGCGTGCGCAGGACTCGCATCGGGTCTCCTCGTTAAGGGCGCGCGGCGACTCTACTCGACGGGGATCGCGAAGCGCTCGCAATAGGCGGCGAAGCGCCGGCGCTCGGCGGCCGGGTCGAGACCCGCGGCGCCGAACTCGTAGCGATGCCCGCCGCCCTTGTCCTTCGGATGCGCGGCGAGGTGCGCGCGCATGCGCGCCTCGGCGTCCGCGGAGAAGGTCCAGCCGAAGTGCTCGTAGAGCCGGCGGATCGATTCGATCTCGCGCCCGACGAACGCGTGGAAGTGCAGGTCGAAGACGCGCGCGGCCGGCAGCGCGGCCGCGTCGCGCGCTCGCAGCGACGCCTCCAGTCCGGCCGCGAGCCGCGGCGCCCACTCCGCGCCGATCGCGGCGGGGTCGATCGCGTCGCTCGCCATGCTGCGCAGCAGCGTCGAGAGGGAGACCAGCGATGCCACGACGCGCAGCGGATCGCGGTGCGTCTGCACGATGCGCGCGTCCGGGTATTCGGCGAGCAGCGCGTCCAGCATCCACAGGTGACCGGGCGACTTCAGCACCCAGCGTCCGGCCGGTACGCGCCACTGGAAGTACTGGAGCCAGCGGCGATGCGCCGCATAGAGCGGACGCTGGTCGATCGACTCGATCCAGCGCTGGTAGCCGGGGATGCGGTGCGTCGTCGAGAACAGCATCGACACGAACTCGTGCGCCGTGATCGCGACGCACTCCTGCGGCAGCGTCGCGCCCATCCGGTGCACCGACTGGAAGCCGGGGATCAGCCGTTCGACGCCGGCGAGGTGCCGGTCGACTGCCGCGATGCGCGGATCGGAGTCGAAGCTCGCGCGCTCGGGCGGCGGCCACGGCTTCATCACCTCCCACGTCGTCGGCACGCGGTTCGCCGGGTCGCACGCGAGCAGCTCGTGCAGGATCGTCGTGCCGGTGCGCGGCAGGCCGAGGACGAAGAGCGGCGCGCGGATCTCGCCGCGCTCGATCTCCGGATTGCGGCGCAGGACGTCCTCCATGCGCAGCCGGCTCTCGAGCAGCCGCAGCAGATCGGTGCGCGCCACGACGCGGCCGAGCGTCGTCAGCGCGGCCTCGCGCTCGAAGGCGTCGACGAGGCGCGCGAGCGCGGTGCGGAACGCCGCGTCGCCGAACTCGTGCAGGCCGCTGCGCCGCTCGGCCGCGGCGAGCAGCCGCTCGGGATCGAGACGCGGCACGCGCACGCCGATCGCCGCGAGCGCGCGACCGCCGCGATTGAGCGCGCGTACGGGCCAGGGCTTCGCGGGCAGGGCGGCGTCGGCGGACATGCCCGGCGCAGCATAGTGCCGTGATAGCCTGCGCGCGTGCGATCCCCGCTCGCGCCCGCCGAGACCGTTCGCGCCGACTTCGACCGCCTCGCCGGCTTCGGCGCGGCCGTCTTCGACCACAATCGCCACTACCACGGGGTATTGCTGCGAGAGCTCGAAGGCCGGCGCCTGCACGCCGCGCTCGACCTCGGCTGCGGCACCGGCGACTTCTCGCGGCAGCTCGCCGCGCGCGCGGACGCGGTGCTCGGCGTCGATCTCTCGCCCGGAATGCTGCACGTCGCGCGCGCCAGTGCAGGGGATCTGCCGAACCTGCGCTTCGAGGAGCGCGACGTCACGGCGTGGGAGCTGCCGCGCGCGCACTTCGACTGCATCGCCTCGATCGCGACGCTGCACCACCTGCCGATGGCGCCGACGCTGATGCGTCTGCGCGAGGCGCTGGCGCCCGGCGGGATGCTGCTGGTGCTCGATCTCGTGCGCGACGCGACGCCGCTCGACTTCGCGCGCTCGCTGCTCGCGATCCCGGCCAACCTTCTCCTGCACCTCGCGAAGACCGGCGCGCTGCGCGATCCGCCCGCACTGCGCGCCGCGTGGCTCGCGCACGGCCGGACGGATCACTACCTCTCGATCGCGGAGGTGCGCCGCGCCTGCGCCGACGCGGGCCTGCACGGCGCGCGGGTCCGGCGCCATCTGCTGTGGCGCTACTCGCTCGTCTGGCGACGGCCGCCGGATCAGGTCCCGCGCGGGCGCAGTCCCGCGGCGCGGTAGATCGCGTCGATGACGCGCATGTTCGCGACGCCGTCCTGCGCCCCGGTCGGTACGGGCGTGCCGCGCCGGACGTGGTCCACGAAAGCGCGCAGCTGGTGCGTGTAGGTGCTCTCGCCCGCGATGCGCTCGGTGGTGGTGCCGCCCGGCGACGTCACGCGCAGGCGGTGCCAGAGGTGCGGTGCGAGCGGGTTGAGTACGCGCATCTCGCCGCGTTCGCCCGTCACGCGCAGCCCGACCCGGAGCAGCGTGCTCGACCACATCGAGCAGCCGATCTTCGCGGTGCGGCCGTCGGCGAAGCGCAGCTCTGCCTCCACGCGCCGGTCCACGCCCGGTGCACGCAGCAGCGCCTTCGCCGACACGACTTCCGGTTCCGCTCCGGCGAGGTGCCGCACCATCGAGATCGGGTAGCAGCCCGTGTCCATCAGCGCGCCGCCGGCGAGGTCGAGGCGCCAGCGGATGTCGCCGCGCATGACGAGCGGGATCGCGAACCACGCCTCGTAGTGGCGCGGGGCGCCGATCGCGCCGCTCGCGAGGATCGCCTGCATGCGCGTGGCGAGCGGGTGGTAGCGCCAGTGGAACGCCTCGACGAGCGCGCAGCCCGTTTCGCGCGCGGCTTCGGCCATGCGCGCGGCCTCGCCCTCGTTCGACGCGATCGGCTTCTCGCACAGCACGTGCTTGCCGGCGCGCAGCGCGCGGATCGTCCACTCGCAGTGCAGTCCGTTGGGCAGCGGGTTGTAGACGGCGTCGATGCCGGGATCGGCGAGCAGCGCGTCGTAGGAGTCGTGGACCTTGGCGATGCCGTGCTTCGTCGCGAAGCGGCGCGCCTTCGCGACGTCGCGCGCCGCGATCGCGGCGATGGCCGCCTCGGGTACGCGCCGCGCCGGCGCGACGAGCGCCATCGGCGCAATGCGCGCCGCGCCGAGGATTCCGATGCGGAGGGGAGCCGTGTCGTTCATGCCGCGTAGAATACGCGCACCTTCCCGAAAGGAGTTCCCGTGGTCGGCTTTCTCCTCCGTCTCGCGATCTCGGCCTTCGGCCTCTGGGTCGCCGCGAAGATCGTTCCGGGCATGGCCTTCGACGGCACCGGCACGCTCGTCGTCGCCGCGTTCCTGCTCGGCTTCGCCAACGCGTTCGTGCGGCCGCTGCTGATCCTGCTGACGCTGCCGCTCACGGTGCTCACGCTGGGGCTCTTCTTGTTCGTCGTGAACGGCCTCGTGCTGATGTTCGTCGCGTGGCTGCTGCCCGGCTTCGAGGTGCAGGGCCTCTTCGCGGCGATCCTCGGCGCGATCGTCTCGGGGCTCGTCTCGGGCTTCGCGTCCGGGATGATCGGCGCGAACGGGCGCGTCGAGGTGATCACCGCGGAGTCGATTCGCATCTGACGGGCGCCGCTGGTCACCGGATCGGGTCGGGTACGGCTACGTTGGACGCCGCATGTCCCGACGCGTCCTCATCCTCTTCGCGCACCCCGCGTTCCATCGCTCGCGCGCGCAGCGCGCGCTGGTGCGCGCAGCCCGCGAACTCGAGGACGTGACCTTCCACGATCTCTACGAGGCGTATCCCGACTTCGACGTCGACGTGAAGCGCGAGCAGGCGCTGCTCGAAGCGCACGACGCGATCGTGCTGCAGCATCCGTTCTACTGGTACAGCACGCCGCCGCTCGTGAAGCAGTGGATGGATCTCGTGCTCGAGTACGGCTGGGCGTATGGATGGGGCGGCAACGCGCTCGCGGGCAAGCTCTTCCTCTCCGCGATCACCGCGAGATCCTGGAAGAGCAGCACGGCGAACGAGCGCTCGCCGGCCTCCGTCTTGCAACATGCGATTCCTCGCGCCCTTCGTCGTGTTCGGGACGCACGCGATGGACGCCGCCGACTTCGCGCGCGCGGCCGCGGCGTATCGCGACCGGCTCGCAGCGCTGCGCGACGGCGCGGGCGAGGACGCGTAGTGGAAGCCCAGGAGTTCTTCCGCCAGGGCTTCGTGTACCTCGCCGCGGCGGTGATCTCGGTGCCGATCGCGCGGCGCCTCGGGCTGGGATCGGTGCTCGGCTACCTGCTGGCCGGCGTCGCGGTCGGGCCCTTCGCGCTCGGGCTCGTCGGCCGCGAAGGACAGGACGTGCTGCACTTCGCCGAGTTCGGCGTCGTGATGATGCTCTTCCTGATCGGCCTCGAGCTCTCGCCCGCGGAGTTGTGGCGGCTGCGCGGCGTGCTGCTCGGCATGGGCGGACTCCAGGTGGTCGGCACCGGCGCCGTGCTCGCGGCGCTCGCCGCGTGGGTGTTCGATCTGGACGTGCGTGCCGCGATCGCGCTCGGCGCGATCCTCGCGCTCTCGTCCACGGCGATCGTGCTGCAATCGCTGCGCGAGAAGGGAGTGATGAAGACGGAGGCCGGCGAGCGCTCGTTCGCCGTGCTGCTCTTCCAGGATCTCGCGGTGATCCCGATGTTGATCGCGCTGCCGCTGCTCGCGACCGGGGCCGCGGTCGTGGACGCCGGCGGCCACGCGGAGGGCGACGCCTGGATCGCGACGCTGCCCGGCTGGGGCCAGGCGCTCGCGACGCTCGGTGCGGTCGTGGCGATCGTGCTGGCAGGCCGCTTCGGGCTGCCGCCGGTCTTCCATTTCATCGCGCGTCGCGGCACGCGCGAGACCTTCACGGCCGCGGCGCTGCTCGTCGTCGTCGGCATCGCGCTGCTGATGGAATCGGTCGGCCTCTCGCCCGCGCTCGGGACCTTCCTCGGCGGGCTCGTGCTCGCGGGCAGCGAGTACCAGCACGAGCTCGAAGGCGACATCGAGCCGTTCAAGGGCCTGCTGCTCGGCCTCTTCTTCATCGCGGTCGGCGCGTCGATCGACTTCGGCATGGTGGCCGAGAGCGGCGGCACGATCGCGGGCATCGTGATCGGCCTGGTCGCGGTCAAGTTCGCGGTGCTCTTCGGGGTCGGGCGTCTCTACGGCATGAGCCTGTCGCAGAACCTGCTCTTCGCGATGGCGCTGGCGCAGGGCGGCGAGTTCGCGTTCGTGCTCTTCTCCTACGCGATGCAGAGCGGCGTGCTGGGCGCGGCGACCGTGAACCTGTGCATCGCGTCGGTGGCGCTCTCGATGGCGCTGACGCCGCTCCTGCTCGTGCTGCACGAGCGCGTGATCGAGCCGCGGCTCTCGACGAGCGCAATCCCGTGATCCTCGCGGGCTTCGGCGCCTTCGGCAGCGTCGTCGGCCGCTTCCTCGTCGCGAACGGCGTCGAGACCACCGTCCTCGACACCGACTCGGATCACGTCGAGCTGATGCGGCGGCTCGGCATCAAGACCTTCTACGGCGACGCCTCGCGCGAGGAGCTGCTGCGCTCGGCGGGCGCCGAGGAGGCGAAGGTGCTGATCGTGTCGCCGGCGACCCTCGACGCGACGCTCGCGGTGATCCGCACCGCACGCAAACACTTCCCGCACCTGCGCATCCTGGCCCGCGCCAAGACGCGCGTGGACGCCTACGACGTGCTCGAAGCGGGCGCCGACCGCGTCTACCGCACTTCGTTCGACACCTCGCTGCGGACGGGCGTCGACGCGATGCGCGATCTCGGCTTCGGCGCCTACCAGGCGCACCGCGCCGCGCAGTGGTTCCGCCGCTACGACGAGAACGCCTGGCGCGAGCTCGCCGGCATCCGCTCCGACGACGCCCACTACGAGAGCCGGGCGCGCGAATCGGTGCGCCTGCTCGAGAAGCTGCTGCGCGCGGAGTTCCACACTGTGCGCGAGAGCGACGAGGCCGCGTGGACGACCGATTCGCTACGCCGCGACGCCGGCGGCGAGAAGCAGTAGAGCTTCAGCGCACGCGCGCGTCGTGGAACGCGAAGAAGGCGCGCAGCACGCCTTCCGGATCCTCGACCTGCGGGTAGTGGCCGATGCCGGGCAGCAGCACGACGTCGGCGTCCGGCACCAGCTCGCGATAACGCTCGGCCAGCTGCGCGCCCGAGACGGGATCTTCGGGGCCGTCGACGAGGCGCAGCGGAATCGTGGCGTGCAGCAGCGCACCGACCCAGCGATCGCGGTGCACGCGTCGCTCTTCCATGTAGCGGATCAACAGATGCCAGATGCGCTGGCCTTCGGAGTGCGCGACGAGCTGCCAGAACTCCGCGAGCTGCGCCGCGCTCGGCTGCGTGTGCGGACCGAAGACCTCGCCGAAACCCTGGCTGAAGCGCGTCTCGTCGAGCAGCGCGGAGATCGCCGCGCCGTTCGGGCCGGCGAGCGCCACCTGCACCGGGCGCGGCTGGTGCGACTCCGGGAAGAGGCCGCCGTTGAGGAAGCAGACCGAGCGGAGTTCGGGGCCCGGCACGCCGGACGCGCGGCGCTCCTCGAAGCGCGCGAGCAGCTCCTGCGCGACGGTGTCGCCGTAGTCGTGCGCGAGGACGTGACAGCTTCCGATGCCGAGCTTCGCGAGCAGCGCCTCGTGGAGGTCCGCCTGCTCGAAGATCGAGTAGACGTAGGGCCGCGGCTTCGACGAGAAGCCGAAGCCGAGCATGTCCATCGCGACGAGCCGGAAGCGCGCGGCGAGCGCGGGCCAGATCGGCGCCCAGTCCCACGACGCGGTCGGGAATCCGTGGATCAGCAGCAGCGGCTCGCCGGTTCCGCCTTCCCAGTACGCGAGCGTGTGATCGCCGTGCGAGAAGGTCTGCTGGGCGTCGCGCCAGGCGCCGAGGCTCGCCGTCATGGCGGCGCTCACGACGCGGCCTCGATCACGGCGCACGCGCTCGCGCGCAGGTCGCGCGACGAACGTCCCGCGTGCAGCTCGAAGACGCCGGGCTCGAGCTTCCATCCCTTCTCCGCGACGTCCCAGTACGAGAGCGCGCGCGGCGCGATCTCGAAGCGGACCGCGCGCGTCTCGCCCGCGGCGAGCGCGATCTTCTCGAACGCGACCAGCTCGCGCGGCGCGCGCCGCACGCTCGCTTCGGCGTCGTGCGCGTAGAGCTGCACGACCTCCGTGCCGGCGCGCGCGCTCGTGTTGGTGACGTCGATCTCGCACACGACCGGATCGCCGGCGCGCACGCGCTCCTGTGCCACGCGCAGCGCGCCGTACGCGAAGTGCGCGTACGAGAGCCCGTGCCCGAACGCGAAGCGCGGCGCGATCGCGCGCGCGTCGTACCAGCGGTGCCCGACGAAGACGCCTTCGCCGTAGCCGATGCGAAGGCTCTCGCCCGGCACGTCGAGGAAGGCCGGCGTGTCCTGCATGCGCACGGGGATCGTGAGCGGGAGCCGGCCGCCCGGATCGGCGTCGCCGAAGAGGACGTCGGCGAGCGCGTTGCCGCTCTCCTGGCCGGGGTACCAGAGCTGCAGCGCGGCGGCGGTCGCGTCGCACCACTCCATCGCGACGGGCGAGCCCGCGTTGACCACGACGATCGTGCGCGGGTTCGCCGCCGCGACCTTCGCGATCAGCTCGTCCTGCCGCGCCGGCAGGTGGAAGCTCTCGCGATCGCGGCCTTCGGTCTCCCAGTCGGGATCGAGGCCGACGACGACGATCGTCGCGTCGGCTTCGCGCGCCGCGGCGACCGCGCGCTCCATCGCGTCGTCGGGTTCGGGCGGCGCCCAGCCGAGGCGTAGGCCGCCGGGCAGGTGCGGGCGGTCCTGCGCGTAGTCCACTTCGATCAGGGCCGTCGTGCCCGCGGTGAGCGAGACGTCGGCCTTCACCTCCTTCGAGCCGAGCCCGAAGAACGCGGTGCCCGGTTCACGCGACGTCCACAGGTCGATCACCGTCCGGCCGTCGATGCGCACGCGCGCCTGTCCGCCGGTGACCAGCGAGAAACGGTGCGCGCCGCTCTCGGGCACGGCCAGCTTCGCGCGCAGCCGCGCGGACCACGGCTGCTTCGGCGTGAAGCCGGCCGGCGTCTGCAGCCAGAAGACCTCCGCCTCGCGCATCCGCTCGCGGTGCTGCGGTGCGTCTCCCGGTTCGGGCGTCGCGAAGAACTCGACCTCGATCGGCAGCGCGTCGGCCGACTGCACGAGATGCGGTCCTTCGAGCGCCGGCAGACCGCGGAACGCCGTCGGGCCGCGTTCGAACACGACCTCCACGCCGGCGCGCGCGGCGCGCGCGCGGAGGCCGTCGAGCGGCGCGATCGCATAGTGCGGCGAGACGCGCGCGCTGCCGCCGCCCTGGATCACGGCGCGGTCCGCGTTCGGGCCGACGACCGCGACCCGACGCACGCGTGCGTCGAGCGGCAAGGCCGCGTCCTGGTTGCGCAGCAACACGATCGCTTCGCGCGCGGCTTCGCGCGCGATCGCGCGGTGCGCGGGCCGATCGACCGCCGCTTCGGGGGGATTCTCCGCGCGGTCGAGCGCGCCGCTGCGCGCGAGCAGCGCGAGGATGCGGCGCGCGCACGCCTCGATCGCCGCTGCGTCGAGCTC
>JALOQG010000424.1 GCA_025453505.1 Myxococcota bacterium
GCAACACATTACGGATGAAATGTAGATACCAGCTCCCGTGGCCGGACGGCCGGCGGAACGGGCCGCGCCGGGCCGCCTCGTGCGCGAAAACACTCTTCCCGGGCGGCGTTCCTGATAGGATCGTGCGTCATGTCGGTGTCAGTGGTCGCACCGGAGCGACGCAGCCCCTGGCTGTTCGGACCCTTGCCGGACCTCTTGTTCGGCTGTGGCGTCCTCTACCTGCTGATCTTCTCCGTCATCGCCTTCGTCGGACCCGGCTTTCGGGTGTCGCAACCCGTCGCGGTGTTCCCGCTCCTCATCCTCCTGCTCTCGGCGCCCCACTACGGCGCGACGATCCTGCGGGTCTACGAACATCGGCGCGACCGCCGCTCCTACGCACTCTTCTCGGTGTGGGCGACGCTCTTCGTGGTCGCCTGGTTCGTGCTCGGACTCGCCGACGCCCGCGCGGGCTCCTGGCTGCTGACCCTCTTCCTCACCTGGAGTCCCTGGCACTACACCGGACAGAACTACGGCATCTCGGTGATGTTCCTGCGGCGCGGCGGCGTGCCACTGGATCCGACCACGAAGCGCGCGCTCTACGCATCGTTCCTGCTGAGCTTCCTGCTGACGGCCGTCGTGCTGCACGGCGAGGCGGGCCCGCTCGGCTACGGCGTGATCGACGCCCCGACGGACGCCGGTCCGGCGATCCGCTTCCTGCCACTCGGAATCCCCGCGTGGGCGACCTCCGTCGCGACACCGGCGATCGCGATCGCCTGGATCGCCGCGACGGTCCTTGCCGGGTTCCGCCTCGCGGCAGTCGGTTCGGCGCGATCCCTGGCGCCGGTCGCCTGGCTCGTCGCGACGCATTCGCTGTGGTTCGGCATTCCCTACGTGCTCTTCCACTACGACCGCGCACCGATCGAGTCGCTCGGATTCGACCTGCGCACGTATTACTTCACCTGGATCGCACTCGCGCACGCGCTCCAATATCTGTGGATCACGACCTACTACGCACGCGCCAGCGCGGAGTGGAAGGGCTTCGGCCGCCACTACGGCAAGGTGCTGCTCGCAGGCAAGGCGCTCTTCGTAGCGCCGGTGATCCTGGTCGCGCCGTTCGGCGTCCTCTCGCACGACGCCGGCCTCGCCCTGTTGATCTCGTCCGCCGTGAACGTGCACCACTTCATCCTCGACGGCGCGATCTGGAAACTGCGCAACATGCGCGTCGCGAAAGTGCTGATCCGCAGCGGCGACGACGACGATGAAGACGCGGATGCCCGCAAGGGTCTCGGCGGCCTCTACTGGGGCGTCGCGACCGCTTGCCTCGCGACCGGTCTCTTCGTGCTGTGGACCGATCTGATCGGCATTCCGCGCAAGATGCGCGCGGGCGACTACGCGGGCGTCGCGCGGAGTCTCGATCGCCTTGGCTGGATCGGCTTCGATCACGAGTCCCGGCGCGCGCAGCTCGCGGCGGGCTTCCTCGAAGACGGCAAGGTCGGCGTCGCGGCCGCGCAGGCCCGACGCAGCCTCGCGCTCAGCGAGAGCGCCGAAGGCTGGCGACTGCTCGGCGACGCCCAGCTCCGCGCACGCGCGCACGACGCCGCGCTCGAGAGCTACCGCCGCGGCCTCGCGCTCGACCCCGATTCGTTGCCGCTCCTGATCCGTCTCGCACAGACGCACGCCGCCACGGGCAGGACCGGACCCGCGCGCGATCTGCTGCAGCGGGCGAGCACGCTCGCCGGTGCCGACGATCCGCACGCGCGAAAGACGATCGCGGCCCTCGCCGCGAAGCTCGCGGAAAAGCCGCCGCGCTGAGACGCGACTCGTTCGCGCGGCGCGAATGACCGCGATCGAGCTGGCTCCTGGTCGCGCCGCGGGGCGATTGCCTTCCCGGGAAGGACCGCGAGAATCCGGCGCGCGCGCTGGCCGCAGAGCGGCGAGGAGAATCCGGTGGCGACGACGAACCCCGAACACTTCGACGTCCTGATCATCGGCGCGGGCCTCTCGGGCATCGACGCCGCGTGGCATCTCGCTCGCTACGCACCGAAGAAGAGCTTCGCGATCCTCGAAGGCCGCGAGCGGATCGGCGGCACCTGGGATCTCTTCCGCTATCCCGGCATCCGCTCCGACTCCGACATGCTGACCATGGGCTACTCGTTCCGGCCCTGGACGCAGCCGAAGACGATCTCGGACGGCAGCGCGATCCGCGCCTACATCGAGGACACGGCGCGCGAGTCGGGCATCGCGGGGAAGATCCGCTTCCGGCATCGCGTCGTGCGCGCGGCGTGGTCGAGCGCCGGCGCATGCTGGACGGTCGACGCGATCCGCCGCGACGACGCGGGTCGCGAGGAACCGGTTCGCTTCACGGCCGGTTTCCTGTGTTCCTGCGCCGGCTACTACCGCTACGACGCGGGCTACACGCCGGAGTTCCCGGGCCGCGAACGTTTCGCCGGCACGATCGTGCATCCGCAGCAGTGGCCCGAAGATCTCGACACCGCCGGCCAGCGCGTCGTGATCATCGGCAGCGGCGCGACGGCGATCACGCTGCTGCCCAATCTCGCGAAGACAGCCGCACACGTGACGATGCTGCAGCGCTCGCCGACGTGGATCGTCTCACGGCCCGAGCAGGATCGGATCGCCAACTTCCTGCGCGGCATCCTGCCGGTGAAGGCCGCCTTCCGGATCTCGCGCGGACTGAACACGGTGTTCCAGCAGTGGGCGTACTTCCTGTCGCGACGGCGGCCCGAGCGCATGCGGCGCTTCCTGCTCGACCAGGTGCGCCAGCACCTCGGTCCCGACTACGACGTCGCGAAGCACTTCACGCCCCGCTACGACCCGTGGGACCAGCGCCTGTGCCTGGTGCCCGACGCCGACCTCTTCCGCGCCATCCGCGACGGCCGCGCCAGCGTCGAGACCGACACCATCGAGTGCTTCACGGAGCGGGGCATCCGTCTCGCGTCGGGCCGCGAGCTCGAGGCCGACGTCATCGTCACCGCGACGGGCCTCGTGCTCCAGACGCTGGGCGGCGTCGAGGTGTGCGTGGACGGCCGCACCGTCGACTTCGGCGAGACGCTCACCTACAAGGGCGTGATGTTCGGCGACG
>JALOQG010000425.1 GCA_025453505.1 Myxococcota bacterium
CGGTGCGTGGTCAGGTGTGCGTCGAGCAGCGAGAGCAAGCGCCGGTAGCTCTCCTCGATCACCGGCGCGGTGGTCGCGTTCGAGCCGACGACAGCGAGCCGGTCGATCTGGCGCTTCGCGAAGAGGGCGCCGCGCGCGCGGGCCTCGGCGTCGTCGCCGGTGCTCTGCATCCAGCGCGGCAGGATCGCCGCCGCCTTTGCGGCGTCTTCCGCGAAGGCCCAGCGATAGTGGAACATCGCCTTGGTCAGCCACTCGTCGGCATAGTCCTCGAGCAGCGCGTCGAGGAACGCGAGCGCGGGATCCTCGGGGACGACGCTGCGTCCTGCGTATCGCGATTCGAGGTCGCGGAGCAGGGGCGTCGAGTCGGTGCGCGCCTCGAGCGTGCCGTCCGCTCCGGGCAGCACGAGTTGGGGCAGCAGTTCGACGCGCGGTCGCGGCAGTCCGCGCTGCTCCGGCGCGCCGCGCAGGATCCAGACGTGCGGCACGCGGCGGAAGCGCAGCGCCGCGCGCAGCTTGCGGCTGTAGGGGGATCCGGGCGCGCCGACGACGGACGGGAGGGATTCGGACACGGCAGCTCCTTCGTGCTTTCGCATGATGGCATAGACAGTGCCATAATGGCGAACACGGACCCGCGTGAGGGCGATCGATCCACGGCGGGCGGAGGAGCGGAATGAGCGCGCTCTCGCGTCGCATCGAAACGCTCGTGGCCGAAGGGATCACGAGTCCGCGCACGCGCGACCTGCGGCGCTGGATCGCGGAACGGGCGCGGCGCCTGCGCGGAGAGCCGCACCGCGTGCACTACTTCCACGAAGTCTCCGATCCGTACGCGCATCTCGCGGCGCAGCGGCTGGATGCGCTGGTCGCGCGCTTCGACGTCGAGCTCGTTCCGCATCTCGTCGGCGCGCCGAGCGACGCGGCCGCGCCCGAGCGCGAGCGTCTCGTGGCGTATGCGCGCAGCGATGCGGCCGCCATCGCGTCGAGCCACGGCCTCGACTTCCCGGCGCACGCGCCGGCGCCGGACGCAGCGCAGCGCGAGCAGGCCGAGGCGATCGTCGCGCACGCGCTCGCGACGCCCGACGTCGCGCGCGTCGCGGTCGCCGTCGGCGCCGCGCTGTGGCGGGGCGACGGG
Source organism: Myxococcota bacterium (assembly GCA_025453505.1). Lineage (GTDB taxonomy): Bacteria > Myxococcota_A > UBA9160 > UBA9160 > PR03 > PR03. The sequence goes on from JALOQG010000425.1 coordinate 1,130, forward strand.
GCGGCGCTCGCGGCGCTGGCGCGCGAGGGCGGCAGCGCCGATGTCGCGGCGACGCGCGCCGCGCGCGAGGCGGGAGATCGTCTGCGTGCGGCGCGCGGGCACTATTCGAGCGCGACGTTCTTCTATGCGGGCGAGTGGTACTGGGGCGTCGATCGGCTCGCCCATCTCGAGCGGCGGCTCGACGCGCTCGGCGCGCGGCGGCCGGGCGCGCCCGCCGCCGGCGCGACGCCGTTCCCGGCGCCGGAGGACGATGCGCCGCTCGTGCCCGGCCGGCGCGCGACGCTCGAAGCCTTCGTGTCGCTGCGCAGTCCCTACTCCTACGTCGCGATGGAGCGGCTCGCCGATCTCGTGCGCCGGCTGCCGGTGGACCTGGTGCTGCGCCCGGTGCTGCCGATGGTGATGCGCGGCCTTCCGGTGCCGACCGCGAAGCGCCTCTACATCACGCTCGACACGAAGCGCGAAGCCGAGCGGTACGGCCTGCCGTTCGGCCGCGTCTGCGATCCCGTCGGCCGTCCGGTCGAGCGCGGCTTCTCGTTGTATCCGTTCGCCTGTGCCGAGGGACGCGGGTTCGAGTATCTCCGCTCGTTCCTGCGCGCCGCGTTCGCCGAAGGCACGGACACCGGAACCGACGCAGGATTGCGACGCGTCGCGGAGCGCGCCGGCCTCGACTGGTCGCGCGCGCGAGCGCACCTCGATCGCGACGGCTGGCAGGCCGAGCTCGAGCACAACCGCGAGACGCTCTTCGGACTCGGACTCTGGGGCGTGCCGAGCTTCCGCGTGCCCGCGAGCGGCGCCGAGCCCGAGCTCGCGACGTGGGGGCAGGATCGCCTCTGGCTGGTCGAGCGCGCGTTGCGCCGGCGGCTCAGCGCGCGCTGAGCCGGGCCAGCGCGGGCGCGAGGCACGCGGCCCAGCGCTCGTGCGCGAGCGGACTCGGGTGCACGTCGTTCGCGAGGTGGAGCACGGCGTCTTCGCGCCAGCCGGGGAGCTGGCAGTCGACGAACTCGATGCGGTGATCGGCGAGGAAGCGCGGCAGCGCGGAGTCGGGATCGACGTCGGCGAGCAGGGCGACGAGCAGACGCGCGCCGGCGGCGTGCGTGCTCGCGTCGAAGCGCAGCAGCAGGCGCTCGGTGACTTCGCGGCGCAGCTGCTTCGAACGCCGGTACTGCGCGCGCAGCGCGAGGTCGTGCGCCAGCGTGAGCCACGCCGAGCGGCCTTCGAGCGGCCACGGCTCGAGGATCGCGAGCGGGTGCTCGACGAGCGCGTCGCCGTCGAGTGTCACATGCGGCGGCACCAGGTGCGTGCCCGGCCGCGTCGTCTCCAGCCCTTCGAGCCACTCGTAGCGCGACACGTTGCGCTGGTCGTGGTTGCCCATGTAGGCGTAGACGACGAGCGCGGGAGTCGCGCCGTCCCCGGCGAGCAGCTGCTCGGCCCGCCGCAGCGACTGCCACGTGCTCCACGCCGACGTCGCGTGATTCTCGATCCGCAGCGCGGGCAGCGCGTCGTTCAGTCGCCACGCAAAGGTGTCGGCGTCGGCGACGCCGAGCCCCGCGCTGTAGCTGCACCCGACGAGCAGGACGCGGTCGCGCGCGTCGGAGCGTTCGCCGGCCCAGCTCGCGCGGCGGTGGTCGGGGAGGAAGGTCATCGGCGCGTCGTTGGGCGGGATCCAGCGCTGTACGCCCGGGCGGCTGAGCCAGCCGACGACGGGATCCGGCTCGGCCCATCCGAATCCCGCCGCCGCGCGATCCGCCGGCACGGCGCCGATCGGGGGCGGCGTCACGCCCGCGACACGCAGGACGATCTCACCGAGCGCGAGACAGATCCCCAAGGTCGCGGCGAAGAGGGCGAGCGTGCGAGTCATTCGAAGCGGCGACCGTAGCCCGCGGCACCGCGTCGCTCGACCCGGCGGCGGCTTCCCCCTACCGTCCGCCAGACCAGGGGGGTTCCTCG